>CANNUR010000146.1 GCA_947523045.1 uncultured Prosthecobacter sp. | reverse complement strand
GGTCATCCCACCGGCCCGACCCAGGATCCGGTGGCCATCCGGGCCTTTTATGAGGGATTGTTTGCCGACTTGGCCGACGGCGAGGTCACACCTTTGCGCCGGCTCTACGGCGAACAGTTTCTGGTGGATGAGTCGCTCTGGCGGGGCCGGGCGGTGGGCCGGCCCTTTGGTTTCGAGGGAGGCAATCGACCGCTGAACTTCCGGCTGCTGCACGTCGTTGAATTTGCCGACGATGGCAAAATCCAGAGGGAACAGGTCTGGCTCGACGGTCTGGCGATCCTGCAGCAACTGCGCGCATGAAGCCGACCCGCAGCAACACCCAGTTGCGCACCCGCAAGGCCCTGCTCGAAGCCGCTGGCCGTCTGCTCAAGCGCGGGCAGATGCCGACCATGAACGAGGTGGCGCGCGAAGCCCTGGTCTCGCGGCCGACCGCCTACCGCTACTTTCGCAGTCTCGACGCCCTGCTGCAGGAGTCGGTCGTGGATGCGGCGGTGGCCGGCGCGCTTGCCGAAGCAACGGATCAGGTCAGCGTGGATCCGGAGGCACGTCTCCTCGCGGCCGAGGCTGCCCTGCACCGCAGCACCTGGGAAAATGAGGCGGCACTGAGGGTCATGCTGGCCCACGCCGTGCAGCGCGACCCTGCCGATGAGTCGGTACCGCCGCGGCAAAACCGTCGTCTACCCCTCATTCAAGCCGCGCTCGCCCCGCTGCGCGAGCAACTCGGCGAGACGGACTTCCGTCGCCTGACTTGCGCCCTCGCCCTGATCTTTGGCACCGAGGCGATGATTGTTTTTCGCGATGTCCTGAGGGTTGATGAGGCCGCAGCGTGCGAGGTGAAAACTTGGGCGATCCGCACGCTCTTGCGCGGTGCCCTAGCCGGCTTGGCGGCAGAGCCACCGGGTGCCCCTGCCAACGCTTCTGCAGCGGTTGCTTCGTGATTTGCACGTGAAATTGGCGTCACTCAGGCACGGAAAAGCAGGCTCTCTGAACGTTGCGGCCGTGTGAAGCATGCAGGGGATTTGCCTGATCGCTCGCACCAGAAAATGGGTTGAGAGACTCACGATCCCAAGAACCGACTCATCCACCAAGGCAGGTTGAGAGAGGCTTCAATTATCGATACAAATTCGTTACGTGGTGGGTTTCAAATTTCAGGTTGTAAACGTCTTATTGAGAGTAATCTGAGATGGATAGCACGAGAAATGAGTGTTGAATCGATCGATGATTTCAAGGTGAGTTGAGCAAAGGTTTCGAGTTGCCTGCAGCGCATGGATCGTTACACAGCGCATTTTTCATGTCGGGCAGTGAGCGCGTCGGCCCTCGAACTGTGTAACGATAAATTCATGAGTGAATCGATACATTGAAGGCGCAAGTGCTCGGCCGCCAGGCCTTGGTTGGAGGTTGCGAGTCCGCAAGCTGCGCTCGCCCACGATTCCGGAGGGGAATGGCTCTGGCACCATGTTCGACATGGCGCCTCCGCCTGCGGGCGCCCGGCTTCTTTCTTCTTCCCTATGCCTGGCATGTTGTCCTTGGCATGTTGTCGATGGGGGCGGGGGAGATCGGGCTCAGATTGGGCAGGCCGTGTTTCTAAATGCCTGGCATTTTGCGCGGGCTGGGGTCTCAAAATGCCTGGCATGTTGAGCGATTGACCAAGCTCGGAAGCCGCGGAAGTGGGGCTGGCTGCGCGAGTCTGAATGCCTGGCATGTCTGTGGCGGACTTCGGAGGAGTGCTGAAATGCCTGGCATGTTTGGGGATGGAGCAGTCGAGGCTTGCCGGGGGTGGGGCGTCCGGTTAGGAAGTGGAATGCCTGCCGACCGACCGCCCACCGACCTTTCTCTGGAAGAGGTGGAGGCTTGGCTGGTGGGGCAGGGACGAAAACCTGCCCATGCGCCGAGGTTGCTTCGCGCCCTGTTGGGGCTCGGCGGCAAATCGGCGGGCTGGCGCCTGCCTGAGGGGCTGCTGGCACGACTGCAGGCCGATTTTCCCGCCGCGGCGACCGAGCCGGTGCGCCGGCAGGTGGCGGCGGACGACACCACCAAGCTGCTGCTGCGCCTGCGGGACGGTCGCACGGTGGAATCGGTGCTGATGCCCGACTACCACCCGGACCGTGCCGCCGGCTGCGTGTCGAGCCAGGTTGGCTGCGCCATGGGCTGCGACTTCTGCGCCACCACCCAGACCGGTTTCGAGCGTCACCTGAGTTCCGGGGAAATCGTCGAGCAGTTCCTGCACCTGCGTCGCGAGGCGGTCGCTGCCGGTCGCACGCTGCGCACCCTGGTGTTCATGGGCATGGGCGAGCCCATGCTCAATCTCGACAACGTGCTGGCTGCCGTGAGACGCATCGCGGATCCGCGGCTGGGCGGTTTTGGCTGGCGCCAGATCACGGTGTCGACGGTCGGGGTTGTGCCCGGCATCGACGCCCTGCGTGAGGCCGGCCTGGGGGTGCATCTGGCGCTGTCGCTGCACGCGCCCGACGATGCCACCCGCGCCGATTTGCTGCCCATGGGACGGCGTTATCCGGTCGATGAGGTGCTGGCGGCGGCCGACCGCTACCAGGCGGCGAGTGGGCGGGTGACGACGATTCAGTATTGCCTGCTGGAAGGGGTCAACGACGCGCCTGAGCAGGCGCGCGCCCTGGCCCGTCGGCTCAACGGCCGGCGCATGCACGTCAATCTGCTGCGCTACAACCCGACCGGCCTCAGTCTGCGCGGCCGCAGCTATGTGCCGAGTTCCCCGGAGCGCACCGAGGACTTTCTCGCCGAACTGCGGGCTGCCGGTGCGGTGGCGCACCTGCGCCGTGCCCGCGGCCAGGACATCGATGCCGCTTGCGGTCAGTTGCGCCGGCGGGTGCAGGCCGAGGTGGCCTGAGGGCCTGTGGGGGGCTTCCTCAGAAGCCTTGCCAGACTTTCACGTTTCACCCGAGGTCGTTTTCCAGCACCACGCGATAGCGGGCGCGGCCGCGGCGCAGGTGGTCGAGGGCGTCATTGACGCGCGACATCGGGAAAGTCTCGGTGACCGGCGCGATGGCGTGGCGGGCGCAGAAATCGAGCATCGTGGCGGTCACGGCCGGGCTGGCGACCGGTGAACCGGAGAGGCTGCGCTGGCCGCCGATGAGAGCGAAGGCCGGCACCGGGATGGGTTCGAGCACGGCGCCGACGACGTGCAGCCGGCCATGGGGGGCGAGCGTGTCGAGCAGGGCGGGCCAGTCGAGCGGCACGTTGACGGTGGAGATCAGGAAGTCGAGCGAGCCTTTGAGGTGGGCGAGGGCGTTGCCGTCGTGGGTGGCGATCACGTGCCGGGCGCCCAGGTTCAGGGCCTCGTCGCGCTTCGATTCGCTGGAGGTGAAGGCATGCACGTCGCAGCCCCATTTGGCAAGGAACTGCAGGGCGAGATGGCCGAGGCCGCCGAGGCCGATGACGCCGACGCGGTCGGTCGGTCGGACATTGCAGGCGATCAGGGGGTTGAAGACGGTGGCGCCGCCGCAGAAGAGCGGGCCGGAACTGGTGTTGGTCAGCGCGTCGGGCAGCGGCACGGCCCAGGCCCAGTGGGTGCGCACGCGGCTGGCGAAACCGCCACGACCGGCAATGGTGGAGGTGCTGGCTGCGCACAGATGCGGATCGCCGGCCAGGCAGTGCCGGCAGGCCATGCAGCTGCCGTTGAACCAGCCCAGGCCGACGCGCTGGCCGAGGGACAAGCCCTTGGCCTGCGGGCCGAGGGCGGCGACGGTGCCAACGACCTCGTGGCCGGGCACCAGAGGGTAGGTGCTGTCGCCCCAGTCATTGTTGATCATCGACAGGTCGGAATGGCAGATGCCGCAGTGGCTGACGGCGATCTCCACCTGTTCGGGGCCGAGCGGGCCGGGATCGAAGTTGAAGGCTTCGAGGGGCGCGCCCTTTTCCAGCGCGGCAAAGGCTTGGATCGTCGGGCTCATGATGGAATCCAGCCTAACCGGCTCGACAGGGGGACGTCAACCAGGCAGCTGGATGACGATGCCGAGCTGCGGAAAGCATGGTCCCGTGAATGGCAGGCCCTGTCTGGAAACGGGGTCGCGGCTCGCGGCATGACGGAGGGCGAGACGGATGTCATGGGTGACGGCGGAGTCCTTGGGAGGGACCGCCAGGCTTCCGGCGGTCTTGAAATTTCACCTTGCGGGGTTGGGCGGGGGCATTAATGTCATTGCCCCCTCGCCGCCTGCATATCAGGACTGGCCCACAAGCCGATGAAAGCCGAACTCGTTGAACAAGCCGCCCAGATCGTCAAAGACCCGCCGATCCTGATCAACATGGTCTCGAAGCGCGTCAAGCAGCTCACCTCCGGCCGTGCACCGCTGGTCGAGCGTCGCCCCGGCCTGCGTGAGGCCGACCTCGCCCTGCTGGAGATCATCCAGGGCAAGATCACCATCGCCGACCTCGAAGAGGAGTGAATCTCGGCCCCGGGCGGCCTTTGATTCCGCCGCCGCATGTCTGAAGAAATTGCCACCAACCGGAAGGCTCTCCGGGACTATCACATCCTCGAACGCTATGAGGCGGGCGTCGAACTGCGCGGCACCGAGGTGAAATCGATCCGCCAGGGGCGGCTCAATCTCACCGACGCCTTTGCCCGTGTCGAGCGCGGCCAGGTCTGGTTGTACAACATGGACATCCAGCCGTACGACAAGGCCAGCTTTGAGCAGCATGAGCCGCGGCGCACCCGTCGCCTGCTGCTGCACAAGCGCGAGATCGCCAAGCTCTTCGCCCACACCCAGCAGAAGGGCCTGACCCTGCCGGTGCTGAAGGCCTACTGGAAGGGCTCGCACATCAAGGTGGAGCTCGGTGTCGGCAAGGGCAAGACCAAGGGCGACCAGCGCATCGACCTCAAGGAGAAGGCCGTGCAGCGCGAAACCCAGCGCGTGGTGTCGAGCTTCAACCGCAAGGGCCGCGGCGCCTGAACCGCCGACGCGGCACCGTTCATGGTCGCCATGGATTTTTTTCATCGGCGACCCGCTGACATAGCGGTTGCACGCCGGGGGCGGCCATGCTTCTTGGCGGCACATGAGCACGCCTAACCGCCTCTGGGACCGCTTCCAGACCCATTTCCTCCGCTACCCGCAGATTGGCTTTTCGATGGATGTCAGCCGGATGAACTTTCCGGACAGCCTCTTCACCGATCTGGAACCCGCGCTCACCCGGGCCTTCGCGGCCATGCGTGAGCTGGAAGCCGGTGCCATTGCCAACCCCGACGAAGGGCGCATGGTCGGCCATTATTGGCTGCGCAACCCCGGCCTGGCGCCCAATGCCGAGTTGAAAGCCGAGATCGAGACCACGCTCGATGCCACCCTCAACTTCGCCGCCGACGTGCATGCCGGCAAAATCACCTCGGCCGACGGCCGCAAGTTCAGCCGCGTGCTGGTGGTTGGCATCGGCGGTTCGGCACTTGGTCCGCAGCTTGTGGCCGACGCCCTGACGCCGGCGAACCCGCCGCTGGCCATCGATTTCTTCGACAACACCGATCCCGATGGCATTGACCGGGTGCTGGCGCGCATCGGCCCTGAGTTGGCCACCACGCTGACCCTGGTCATCTCCAAGTCGGGCGGTACCAAGGAGACCCGCAACGGCATGCTGGAAGCCGAGGCCGGCTACCAGGCGCGCGGCCTGGAGTTTGCCCGTCACGCGGTCGCCATCACCGGCGACGGCAGTGAGCTCGACAAGCATGCGCGTGCCCAGGGCTGGCTGGCGCGGTTCCCGATGTGGGACTGGGTGGGTGGTCGCACCAGTGTCATGAGCGCGGTTGGCACCCTGGCTGCTGCTCTGCAGGGCGTCGACGTGCGTCAATTCCTGGCCGGCGCCGCCGCCATGGACGCCGAGACGCGTTCCCGTCCGCCCCGCCAGAACGCCGCCATGATGCTCGCCCTCATGTGGCATCACGCCGGTGGTGGTCGCGGTGCCAAGGACATGGTCGTGCTGCCCTACAAGGATCGTCTGGTGCTGTTCAGCAAGTACCTGCAGCAGCTCGTCATGGAGAGCCTGGGCAAGGAGCACGATCTCGATGGCAAGGTCGTCAACCAGGGCATCGCCGTGTACGGCAACAAGGGCTCGACCGACCAGCATGCCTACGTGCAGCAGCTGCGCGACGGCGTGAACAACTTCTTCGCCGTCTTCCTGCAGGTGGCGCGCGCCCGCGACAGCGCCGGCATTGAGGTGGAGCCCGGCTACCGCAGCGGTGATTACCTGCAGGGTTTCCTGCGCGGCACTCGCAAGGCACTGGCCGAGAAGGGCCGCGAATCGGTCACCCTGAGCATCAGCGAGCTGAATGCCTTCAGCCTGGGCATGCTCATCGCCCTGTTTGAGCGCGCCGTCGGCTTCTATGCGAGCTTGGTCAACGTCAACGCCTACCACCAGCCCGGTGTCGAGGCCGGCAAAAAGGCTGCGACCGAGTTCCTCGCCGAGCTCGGTCAGGTGCGTGCGGCCCTGCCGGCCGCCGGGCCGGGAGTCGCTGCCGAGGAGATCGCCGCCCAGCTTGGCATCGATCCCGAAGATGCCTGGCACATGCTATCGCACCTGGCCGCCAACGGGGCTGCCCGGGTTGCCGCTGCAGGCGCCACGCCCGCGCAGGACCGCTTCCTGGCGGCGGAGTAGGGCGGGGAGTGGAGAGTGGATTTCGAACCGCTCAGAACCACGAACTGCGAACCGAGAACCGAGAACCGAGAACCGAGAACCGAGAACCCCTCCCTCGGCGGAGCTGCATTCCAGCATTGCCATCCGCAGCCGGCTGCCGTATTTAGGCGGCACTCCCGGCTTCCGTATGGACGAGCGCTTTCCCCTCCCTTACCAAATCGGCTTCATCCTGCTGACCGCCCTGTTCGCCGTCGCCTTCAGCATCTCGCGTGAACCGCGCCAGTGGCGGCGCTTCTGGCAGGCGCGTGTTGCCCGCGTCGAGGAGGTCTCGGTCAACCGCAACAAGTACCTCGACGAGCAGCTCAAGCACTACAGCATCCTCATCGCCATGGCCTTCCTGGTGCTCGATGTGGGCGTCATCGTTGCCGGCCTGACCCACAAGTACCGCAACACGCCCTCGAGCCTCACCGAGGAGCAGCGCCTGCGCGTGGAGGAGCAGCGCCGACTCGGGGGTCAGTGAGCCTCTCTGCCTGACACCGCCATGATTTCCGCCGGCTGGCTCGGGCTCTTGGTGTTCCTCGGCCTCGCCTGGAGCCTGTCCGAAAACCGCCGGCAGTTCCCCTGGCGCACGGTCGTTGCCGGCCTCGGCCTGCAACTGCTGCTGGCCTGGCTCATCCTGCGCACGGACGCCGGGCGCGCCTTTTTCGGCGGGCTCGACCGGGCCTTCCGGGTCCTGCTGGGGTTTGCCGAGCAGGGCACGGC
>CANNUR010000145.1 GCA_947523045.1 uncultured Prosthecobacter sp. | reverse complement strand
GCTCAAGGGCGGGGAATCCGACGGCCCCGCGGTCACGCCCGGTTATCCGGACAAGAGCTCGCTGCTCGCCCGCGTCACCAGCGACGACGAGGACTTCATCATGCCGCCGAAGGGCAGTCCGCTGACGAAAGACCAGATCGCCGTGCTCGAGCGCTGGATCCGTGAGGGCGCGCACTGGCCGGAACTCGACGTCGACCGCATTGAGATCACCGGCCTGACCGATGACCTCGCCTTCCTGCGCCGGGTCACCCTTGACACGGTGGGCGTTGCCCCGACCCTGGCCGAGATCGAGGCCTTCCAGCAGGATGCGCGCCCCGACAAGCGCGCCCGGGTCATCGACCGCCTGCTCGCCGATGCGCGCTGGGCCGATCGCTGGATGGGCTACTGGCAGGACGTGCTGGCGGAGAACCCGAACATCCTCAATCCGACCCTCAACAACACTGGTCCCTTCCGCTGGTTCCTGCACGAGGCCCTCACCGACGACCGGCCGATGGACCTCTTCGTCACCGAACTGCTGCGCATGGGCGGCAGCGAACGCTTTGGCGGTCCGGCCGGCTTCGGCACTGCCTCGGGCAACGACGTGCCGATGGCGGCCAAGGGTACCATTGTCAGCACCGCCTTCCTCGGCGTCGAGATGAAGTGCGCGCGCTGTCACGACGCGCCCGCTCATGTCAGCAGCCAGCAGGATCTGTTTGAGTTGGCGGCGCTGATGGCGACCAAGCCGCTGGATGTGCCGGCGACCAGCAGCGTGCCGATGGACAAGCTGCACGAGGGCGGCCGCAAGCCGCTCATCCAGATCACCCTGCAGCCCGGCAGCAAGGTCGAGCCGAAGTGGCCCTTCGAGCGCTTTGTCGCCGCGGAGACCGGTGAACGCCTGGCCGAGGATCCGAAGAACAGCCGCGACGTGCTCGCCGCGCTGATCACCGCGCCGCAGAACGAGCGCTTCGCCCAGGTCATTGCCAACCGCCTCTGGCAACAGTTCATGGGCCGCGGCCTGGTGGAGCCGGTCGAGGACTGGGAGCGCGGCAAGCCCACCCACCCCGAACTGCTGGCCTGGCTCGGTCGTGAATTCGTCCGCGGGGGTTACAGCCTGAAGAACCTCAGCCGTCTCATCCTCAATTCGCACGCCTACCAGCGCGCCACCGACGCCGAATTGAAGGCGCCCAGCCCGCTGTTTGCAGCGCCGGCGCCGCGCCGTCTTGCCGCCGAGCAGATTGTCGACTCGCTGTTTGCCGCCACTGGCAAGGCGATGAAGACCGAGGAGGTCAGCCTCGACATCGACGGTCGCCGCGACCTGAAGAATTCGATCTCGCTCGGCCAGCCCGAGCGGGCCTGGATGTTCGCCAGCACCAGCAACGAGCGCGACCGCCCCAGCCTCAGCCTGCCGCGCATCCAGGCGGTGTGCGACGTGCTGGAGGCCTTCGGCTGGCGTCCCGCCCGCCAGGATCCGGCGAGCAGCCGTGCCACCGATCCCAACGCCCTGCAGCCGGCCATCCTTGGCAACGGCACGGTGGCCGTCTGGCTGACCCGCCTGAGCGAGGACCATGGCATCACCGACCTCGTTCTGCGCGAGCAGTCGGTCGAGCAGTTGGTCGACCAGCTCTTCCTGCGCCTGCTGACCCGCTTGCCGACCGCCCAGGAGCGCGAGCTGTATGTGTCGCACCTGCGCGAAGGCTATGATCAGCGCCGCGTCGAGCCGCGCCCGACGGAGGCCGGTCCGCGCTACCCGGTGAAGTACGTCTCCTGGTCGAACCATCTCGATGCCGAGGCCAATGCCCTGCGCATCGAGGAGGAGGCGGCCGCCCGCCGCGGCGACGCGCCCAGCCCGCGCCTCGATCCGGCCTGGCGCACGCGCATGGAGGATGTCCTCTGGGCCGTGCTCAATGCCCCCGAATGGGTCTTCGCCCCTTGAAATCTTCCAACCTTTCTTTCCTCCCACCTGTCCAAGCCATGACTCCCATGAAACGCCGCCGCTTCCTGCAAACCGCCGCCGCCGCCCCGCTCGCCGCCGCCGGCTTGCGCGCCTCCAACATCTTTGCCATGCCCAAGGGCAAGGCCGAGCACTGCATCTTCATCTGGCTCGGCGGTGGCATGGCCCACATGGACACCTTCGATCCGAAGGCGCTCGGCGATCCCAAGGGCAGCCCCAAAAAGGCCGGCTCAGCCTACCCGGGCATCGATACGGCCGTGCCCGGCGTCCAGGTCTGCGAGCACCTGCCGAAGACCGCGCGCCTGATGGAGCACATCACCGCCGTGCGCACGGTGAACCACAACATCATCAACGAGCACGCCATCGCCACGAACTTCGTCCACACCGGACGCCAGATCAGCGGCAACACGATGTATCCCTCCATGGGTTCCATCGTCGCCCACCAGCGCGGTGCGGCGAATCCGAACGTGCCGGCCTACATGCTCATTGGTTACCCGAGCCCCAGCCGCGGTCCCGTGTTCCTTGGCGCCAAGACCGGCAACATCTACCTGACCGACACCACCAGCGGCCACTCCGGTTTCACCCGGCCCGCCGATGTCACCAGCCAGCGCGTCAGCGCGCGCTCGAAGCTGCTCGCGCCCCTGCAGGAGCGCGTCGCGCGCGATTCCCTGATGGCCGACTACGAGACCGCCCAGCGCGAGGCCCTGCGTCTCGCGGGTCCGGAGTTCATGCGCAACTTCAAGCTCGACGAGGAACCGGCCGACCTGCGCAATGCCTACGGCAGCGAGTTCGGCCAGCGCTGCCTGCTGGCCCGCCGGCTCATCCAGGACGGCGTGCGCTTCATCGAGGTCTCGCACAACCTCGGCTTCGTCAACGGCACCGGCTGGGACACCCACAATGACGGCCAGGAAAAGCAGCACCTGCTCATCAAGGACCTCGACGATGCCTTCTCGACCCTCATCGCCGACCTCAAGGCGCACGGCCTGCTCGACAAGACCCTGATCGCCGTCGGCACCGAGTTTGGCCGCCCGCCGGAGTTCGACGGCGGTGGCGGTCGCGGCCACCAGTGCAGCACCTTCAGCATGATCCTCGCCGGTGGCGGACTCAAGCACTGCGGCGCCTACGGCGTCACCGATGACCTTGCCAAGACGATCGTCGAAAACCCGGTCTCGGTGCCCGATTTTCACGCCACGGTGCATGCCGCGCTCGGCATCAATCCGGCGCTGGATCTCATGGATGGCACCCGCCCGGTGCCACTCACCGACGGGGGTAAGCCGATCGCCGCGCTGTTTGGTTGAGGGCGTTGCGCGCTCGCCCCAAAAAAGCCCTGGTGCCGCGGCGCCAGGGCTTTTTTGTGTCAAGGCAAACCGGTTCAACGCCGCCGGCGCAGCAGCAGGCCGCCGAGGCCGAGCAGCACGAGCAGGGCGCGACCGGGCTCGGGGGCGACGACATAGAGCAGGCCGTGGCTGAGGAAACGATCCGTCTCCAGATACCAGCCATGCGCTGCCAGCAAGGCGTTGGCGTCGCCGAGGTCGAGGTCCGCCAGGCTGAAGGCGCCGAGACCGCCGGCGCCATCGGCATCCGGGTTCAGGCTGCCCCAGTCGAGCAGGTTGAAGACGTCACCCAGCTGCGGCGTGTAGCTGCCGAGCAGTTCGACGCGCAGGCGAGCGCCGGCATTGAGGTTCAGCGCACCGCTGACGGCAAGGCTGTCGTACTGGTCGCCTGAGGCGGCATTGGCGAAGTAGGTGACATCGCCGAGCGCCAGCGGATCCGTGAGGTTGTTGGGCGTGTCGCCGATCTGGAAGGTGGCGCGCAGGGTCGGCAGGGCACTGCCGCTCAGGGTCAGATCGCCGAAACTGAGTCGCCCGGTGCTGTCGCCAGCGAGCGCGCCGCTGCTGTCGCCGGGCGCCAGCCGGCTGTCGCTGCCGATGACGAGATGTCCCGTCACGCTGCCGCGGCCGGATAGCACCTGGTCGGTCAGCGTGTAGTTGCCTCCCGTGACGCCGGCGACGCTGAAGGTCGCTCCGGCATCCACTTGAATCCAAGGTGTGCCGGCGAGGCGGCCGGTGCCGCTGAGCGCCAGGGTGCCGCCGCGGATCGTGGTTTTGCCGGTGTAGTCGTGCTGGGTGGCAACCGGTGTGCTGCCGTAGGTGCTGGTGAGGGTCAGGGTGCCGCTGCCGTCCTTGATGAAGGCGAGATTGCCCTCGATGCGGCCGTGGTAACTGGTGTTGCCCGACTGGTTCACCGTCAGGGTGGCGGTCGTGTCCGACTGGCTGTTGGTGATGAAGTTGTTGTCGACCAGGGAGACGACACCGTGAAGCAGGCCGCCGAGGGTTTGGTGGTGGCCGTTGAGGTCGAGGGCGACGGTTTCCGTGACGACGGTGTTGGTGAGCAGTTTGAGGGTCGTGGTGACCGGCAGGGCGTTGTCGGTGCCGAGCCGGACGATGCCGCGGATGACGTCGCTGGCGCCCGTGTAGGTGTTGGCGGCATTGAGCCGCACCACACCGCCGCCGTTGCCGACGTAGCTGAGGCTGTTGGCGCCGCCATCGCGGATGACACCCTCAATGACGAGTTCGCCGGTGTTGCTGCCGGTGCCGATGCGGGCGGTGTTGCTGGCGATGAGCAGGTCGCCGGCCCAGGTGGCGGTGCCGCTCTGCACCTGCAGGTTGCCCTGGTTGTTGCCGGGGCCGTTCAGAGTCAGGGTCTCGCCAGTGACCGTCACGCCGGCGTTGAGGCGCAGGATGGCGGTGCTGGCAACGACCGTGCCGCCCTGGGTGGAGCCAAGCGCCTGCGCATGGTTCACCTGCAGAATGCCGGCGCCGACGGTGGTGACGCCCTCATGGCTGTTGGCCTGGGTGAGCGTCAGGGTGCTCGAGCTGGTGCCAAGTTTGGTCAGGCCGCCGGGGCCGGTCAGAGTGCCGCTGTAGGTGCTGTTGAAGTTCTGGGTGTCGAAGGTGCCGCCGCCTTCGAGCAGGGTGATGCCGCGGTTGGCATTGAGGTTGAAGGCCGCACCCAGCTGCAGGGTGCCACCGTTGAAGGTCAGGCTGGCGGGGGTCGCCGCGGCCGGAGCGGCGCCGAGGGCGGTGTCGGCCGACACCCGGACCGTGCCGCCGTTGAGATAGACACCGCCGGTGTAGTTGCTGCCCGCGGCACCGGCGAGCACGAGCAGGCCGGGGCCGTTCTTCACGACGCTCACCGCGCCCGTGCCGTTGTTCTGGATGCCAGAGTTGACCGTCACGGTTTGCGTGGCGGCGTGGTCGCTGAAGATGAGGGAACCCGCCGTGCCGGCGACGCTGCCGCCGGCGCTGAGCACGCCGCCGTTGCCGACCGCGCGGCCGATGACGAGGTCGCCGGCGCCTGCCGCCAGGCGAATGCCGCCGGAGACACCCAGCCGCAGGCTGCTGCCCGAGGTGAGGTCCAGGTTGGTGAGGGAAGTCGCCGTCTGCAGCAGGGTGTTGACGCGGGTGACACCGCCGACGTTGGCCGGCAGAATGGGGTCGCTGTCGCCGCCGTCGATGATCTTGACGTTGGCCGCCGCATTGTCCGGCAGCGGGCCGAGCGCACCGGCACCGGAGCGCAGGCGGGTGATCTCGGTGTAGCCGGTGTAGGCGACGATGTTGCCGCCGACCACGGTTGCCCAATCGGCGCCGACGGTGGCCCAGGCACCGAGGATGCCGCCGGCATCGTTGCCGGTGCTGGTGCGGATGCCGTGGGTGGCGCTGGCGGCGCCGGCGGGGAGGACGAAATCGACCAGGCCGCCGTCCTGGACGGTGATCGCGCCGAGATCGAGCAGCAGATCCTGGGGCGAGCTGCCGTGCGGGGTCAGACGAATCACCGAGCGACCGGGAGTGACGGTGAGGCCGGCCAGGGTCTGGGCGTTGGCCGTGCTGCTGCCGCCGGCCAGGGCGAAGGTGCCGCCGGCGAGCACGAGTCGGCTGCCGCTGCCGAGGATCTGGCTGGCGGGCGCGCTGGCGAGGTCGAAGCCGAGTTGCAGGGTGCCCTCGCGCACCGTGGTGTCGCCGGTATGGCTGCTGGCGCCGCCGAGGAACTGCGTGGCCGGGCCGCGTTTCTCAAGGGAGAGCCGGCCCGTGGCACCATCGGTGAAGGCGCCGAAAAAACTGCGATCCGTGGCGGTTTGCAGGATCAGGGTGGCGTCGCCACCGACGTTGCGCACGCTGGCGCCGGTGGCGGTGGTCGAGGCCAGGCCGCCGGTGACGACGCTGCCGGTGATGCCGAGCAGTTTGGCATTGGCATTGTTGGCGAAGGTGATGGCGTTTGGCGTGGTGGCATTGACCGCGCCGCGCGAGGCCAGCACGAGTTCGCCCTGCGCCAGGATGACACCGTTCGTGAAACGGTTGTCGCCGCTCAGGGTCCAGCGGCCTGTGCCGCTCTTGGTGACGGTCAGGGCGTTGGAGATCGAGCCGCGGATTTCGCCGCTGCCGGCGCCGACCAGATTGACCGAATGAGCACCGCCGCCGACATCGGCGGCATTGACATCGCCGGTCACGGTCAGGCCGTTGGCCACGGCGGATTCAAAGCTCAGGGTGGCGCCGATGGTGCCCTGGACGGTGCCCGCCCAGGTGTTTTCGCCAGTGAGGCCGGCGAGGTAGGGGGTGATGAGGGCTTCCCCGGTGACGGTGAGACCACCGCTCAGATCAAGGCGGGTGCCGGCGAGCAGACGCGTGCCGCCGGTGGTGCTGCCCAGTGCCTGCGCGTGGCGGAGCTCGACAATGCCGGCGTTGACCAGCAGTTCCCCCGTGTGATCGGAGGCGCCGGCCAGGATGAGCCGGCCGGTGCCGCTCTTGGTCAGACTGCCCGCCCCGGTGATGGCGCCGGCGTAGTAGGTCGTGTTCGTCTGCGTGTCGAGCGTGCCGCCTCCGGCGTCGAGGGTGATGCCGCGCGTCGCCGCCAGCGAGGGGCTGGCGTCCGAGCCGGCAAAGGCGAACTGCAGCGTGCCGCCGTCGAAGCGCAGGTGGTCGGCATCGGCCGTGCCGGGCACGGCGCCGAGACTGCCATCGCCGGCGATGCGCAGGATGCCGCCCCGCAGTACGGTGCCGCCGCTGTAGGTGCTGGTCGTGCCGGTGAGCGCCTGCGTGCCCGCGCCGGTCTTGACCAGCGTCAGGGGGCCGCCGCCGCTGCCGTCGGCAAGTGTGCCGCGGAAGGTGGCGTCCGTGCTGTTGGCCAGCGTCAGCGTGGCTGCAGTGGCGCTGGCGTTTTGCACCACGACGACATCCGTCGCATTGGCCTGGGCGAGGCCGGCGACGGTCACGGAGAAGCCATTGAGAGTGACCGTCTTGGCGTTGGTGGTGTTGGCGAAGCTGAGCAGGTTGGGCGCCGTCGTGTTGAAGGCGCCGGTGTGGCCGACGCGCAGCACGCCGGCATTGAGCACCACCCCGCCGGTGAAATGGTTGTCCCCGGCCAGTACGATTG
>CANNUR010000144.1 GCA_947523045.1 uncultured Prosthecobacter sp. | reverse complement strand
AGGCCACTCGCTTGGGAGGGGCTTGTTGGAGCGCGCGTGTGTCGAAGACCACTCGCATGGGAGGTAGCTGTGCTGCTGATGAGGCGAGCAGGCTTCGCCATGCGCGCGCCCCGGTCTGAGGGGAGCGCGCGTGTGCCCATTCAGGGCATGGGTCTTGGATGAGCTGACAGAAGCTGAAAATGGCTGGAGTTTGGTCTAGTGTGTCTAGGCTCAATCGAGCCAACCCGCCATGCACCTCAGCCACGCCCGGTTCACTGTGACGCCATGA
Source organism: uncultured Prosthecobacter sp. (assembly GCA_947523045.1). Taxonomy (GTDB): domain Bacteria; phylum Verrucomicrobiota; class Verrucomicrobiia; order Verrucomicrobiales; family Verrucomicrobiaceae; genus Prosthecobacter. The sequence goes on along the minus strand of CANNUR010000144.1, from coordinate 7,147 downwards.
AACTGTCCAAGCGCAAGCGAATGCGTGCCCTGACGGCGACCGCGGAGTTGGTGAGTCTGTGGCACCGCTTGCAGGGTCGGTCCCTCTTCCAGGCAGGTGATCTCGGGCATGGCGATTCGAACCGCGAAGTGGCGTCGTTCGACAGGGAAGCAGAGCTTGCGCTCTGGCGTGCCTGTGCCGCCATGGCTGAGGTTTTCGAGTTCGACTGGTCCCCTGTATTTCATGAGCCCGAACCTGAGCCAGGCAGTGAAATCAGGAACGATGAGGCGATGCTTGCCGATTCCTGGTTCACGGATGAAACGGATAGATTCACCCAATGGCTCAACTCGGTGGTGATTTGTGAGGAGGCGGTCGCCACGGCCACCCTTCCGCAGATTGGCCGTTTGATCGACACCCTGCAAAGCCACGATAGGTTCTGCGTAGGACTCTGGGAGAGTTTTGTGACGAGCGGTCACCTTGGACAAGCCATCCAGCGACTCGAAGCCTTGCTGCAATCGCACCTCGATGTCGATGCCGACCCTGCTCCAACGCCGAGTGCGCCTGGGTGGGGATCCGACGTGCATGCGGTCTGATGGGGTCTTGCCAGGTAGGGTGCCCTGTCCCACGGGATTGCGGTAACGTTGGCCGCCCCCACGATCCAGCGGGCAGGCTGCGCCAGGCGCGCGCTCCGTTCTTTAATGTCAACCTCACACTCAGTGTGAGGTGCAGGGGGATCATCACGGAGTGTGATGGCACACTCCAGCAGGCTGCGCCACGCCCGCGCTCCGGTCTGCGGCGTCGAAAAGCGTGCCCGACGGCCGAACCCCACGAAAAAGGGCGGAAATGGCACTGAATGACCGGAAAACCGGCGGTTTTGGGAGGGGAATCGCCAGGAAAGCCCGAAAATCGGGCGGATTCGTGGGCACAGTGATATGAAGGTGTCCATGGTTCGGGCGGATTCGTGGGCACAGTGATATGAAGGTGTCCATGATTCGGCAGGATTCGTGGGCACAGTGATGTGAGGGTGCCCATGGTTCTGGCGGATTCGCGGGCACAGTGATATGAAGGTGCCCATGGTTCGGGCGGATTCGTGGGCACAGAGATGTGAAGGTGCCCGTGGTTCTGGCGGATTCGTGGGCACAGTGATGTGAAGGCGTGCACGAATCCGGCGGTTTTTTGGGGGGATTCGAGGGGTGCGGGGCTGGGTCCGGCCGACGCGCCCGAGCATCCGCATTTCTCAGAGTGGCCAAGATGCTGGAGCGTCTTAGCCGCTAAGTGCTGGGCTGGCTGTGGGCAGGGGCATCACCCTGAGGTTGCCCCAACGCTGCGTTGTCGGGTCGCCGGAGGCTTGCGCCGTCTTTTTCTTGACGGGCTCGCCTGTGTCGAAGAGCCTGCATCCATGCAAGTTTTCAGCGCCGATGTCTGTCCGCCCGGGCGGCCTTGGTGCGCGTCAAGTCTCGCTGTGTCCGAACGGGTTCTGGCAACGGGAGGTAGGATAATGCTGTTCGGCAAAATATGAAGGCATGCCGCTTTTGTTCCATTGTTCAGGGGAATGAACCTGCCAGCGTGGTCTTGAGCACGAGGGGTGAATTGGCGTTTCTTGATGCATCTCCGGTGAATCCAGGCCATACATTGGTCGTTCCGCGCCGGCACGTCAGCGAATTCACTGAACTTACGGCCGATGAGATCGGAAGTTTAGCGATCGCCACCCAGCGAGTAGCGGCTGCGCTGAAAATGAGACTGGTGGGTTGCGTTGGGGTCACTCTATCATTGGCAGATGGCGAAGGTGCGGGCCAAGAGGTGCCGCATGTGCATTTCCATGTGATTCCACGCTATCCAGCCGACGATTTCAGATGGCATCGCTTCGGGCAGCGCGCCGATCGCGGAAGTTTGGATGTGATGTCGGCTGCAGTGCGTATAGAGAATGGGGATCCAGCCTGACAAACGGCGACACACGTGAATACAGAGATACAGCTTCACGACTGCGAAATTTCATTGCTCATTCACTCGTCGGGATCGACGACCATCGTCTTCTCGACGGCTTACATCCATGAGTCTGTCGGTGTTCCGGGAGCTGATCCTGGGCGCATCTGGAGGCAGGCCGCGATGATTACTATTGGTGGCAGCACTGCGCCTTCCATTCCATTGGGTCTGCCTATTTGGGTGCTTGGAGGAACTCTTGCCATTGGTCAGACCTGCCATGAGGAATTTATTCCTGCGTGTGGTCAGTTCGACTGCAACACTCACCTCGCATTTCGTCTCTCCACGGCTGATGGCTCTGATGGAGGAATACTCAGTGTGAAAGGGAGCAGAGTGCAGATTGAGCTTTGTGGAGAGCGGTCAGAACCTGAAGACTATACAGAATGCAACCGGCGAGCCATCTAGATTGCCAAACAACCTTCGGAGGACGCGTTGGTACTGCGGCAAAGGAAGCGCTACGCACGCTTCAGAGGATGCAGCCTCAGGCCTTCCAAAATCCGGGTTAACCAATGGATGCATTCGGCGCGGGAAACTCGCGCGCGTGAGCAATGGCGTTGGAGCGGGCGTGAACGGCTTGATGAAGCTCAGGAGCACCCAGGCCCCTCTGCGTTCCAACAAATCTCTGCGGTGCAGTTCTGAGGTTGGCGGGTGCAGCCCCGCGTTCTGGCGAACGGCGCCTGCGGACGTCGGCACCTGGTCGGGGGGAGCGCGAGTCTGCCGGAGGTCACTCGCTCTGGGGTGGTGGCCACGCGCTCGACTCAGAGCGAGCAGGCTGCGCCATGCGCGCGCTCCGGTCGCTAAGGTCGTCCTCACACTCCGTGTGAGGTGCAGGGGGATCATCACACGGAGTGTGATGGCTACACTCCAGCAGGCTTTGCCATGCGCGCGCTCTGGGTTTTAAAGTAGTCCTCACACTCCGTGTGAGGTGCAGGAGGAATCATCACACGGAGTGTGATGGCTACACTCCAGCAGGCTGCGCCATGCGCGCGCTCCGGGGAGCCCCCGAACTTCCGCGTGACGAGGGGCGTTTTCGGGTGCTTGTGGGTGGGGTGATCGGTCATCTTTATTATCACATCCCGTTTTGCCACCGGGTGTGCCCGTACTGCAGCTTTTACAAGCACACGCCGGGCGCGACGCCGATGGCGGAGTTTGTCGAAGCGCTGCTGCGCGAGACCGAGCGGCAGGCGGCGGTGCGGGAGCTGCGGCCGCGCACGCTGTACTTCGGCGGTGGCACGCCGACGGCGCTCAGCGAGGGCCATCTGGAGCGCTTGCTGACCGGCCTGCGCGAGCGGCTCGACCTTAGGGATCTCGAGGAGTTCAGTGTTGAGGCGAACCCGCGCACGGTCACCCCCTCGAAGGCGGCGATGCTGCGCCGGCTCGGGGTGACGCGCATCAGCCTGGGCATCCAGGCCTGGGATGAGGCGACCCTGCGCACGCTGGGGCGCGATCATGCGCCGGCCGAGGCGGAGGAGACCTGGCAGGTGCTGCGCGCGGCGGGTTTTCCCAGCCTGAACATGGACCTGATGTTCTCCATCCCGGGGCAGTCGGCCGAAACCTGGAAGGCGACGCTGGAGCGGGCCCTGGCCCTGCAGCCCGATCACATCTCGGCGTACAACCTCAACTACGAGGAGGACACCGAGTTTTTCCAGCGACTGCGTCGCGGTCAGTACCACGAGGATGAGGCCAAGGATGCCGAGCATTTTTATCTGGCGCTCGACCGGCTGCAGGCGGCGGGTTACGAGCACTACGAGATCTCCAACTATGCCCGGCCGGGGCATCGCTCCCGCCACAACGACAGCTACTGGCTGGGCGCGGACTATCTGGGCTTTGGCCCGGGAGCCTTTTCCACCGTGGCGGATCGACGCTGGAAAAACGTCGCCGACACCACGGAGTACCTGGCGCGTCTTCAGGCCGGGGGGGATCCGGCGGAACCGGCGGAGGAACTGGATGCGGCGGCGCGGCGGATCGAGCGTTTTGGCCTGGAACTGCGCACGGCGCGCGGCCTGCCGCGGGAACTGGTGCGACCGGAGCAGGAGCGCCTGCTGCGCACCTTGGAGGAGGAGGGGCTGTTGCAGGTCGTGGGCGGGCGGATCTGCCTGACACGTGCCGGCAAGCCGCTGGTGGATTCGGTGGCGGTGGCCCTGCTCGGTGAATGAGGGCACAAAAAAGCCGGCCCCTGAGAAGGGACCGGCTGGGTGGGGAAGGGGCTTATTCCTTGATCTTGGCGCTCTTGATGAGCACGGCCTCGGTGGGCACGTTCTGGTGGCCGTTCTTGGAACCGGTCGGCACCTTGGCGATGGCGTCGATCACGTCGAGGCCGGCGCTGACCTTGCCGAAGACGCAGTAGCCCCAGCCGTCCTGGCCCGGGTAGTCGAGGAAGCTGTTGTCCTTGAGGTTGATGAAGAACTGGGCCGAGGCGCTGTGCGGGTTCGAGGTGCGCGCCATGGCGATCGAGCCGCGGACGTTTTTCAGGCCGTTCTTGGCCTCGTTTTCGATCGGCGTGTCGGTGGCCTTCTGGTCCATCTCGGCGGTGAAGCCGCCGCCCTGGATCATGAAGTCGGGGATGATGCGGTGGAAGATGACGCCGTCGTAGTGGCCCTTCTTCACGTAGTTGACGAAGTTGGCGACGGTGCCGGGGGCTTTGGCGCGGTCGAGTTCGAGTTCGATGGTTCCCTTGCTGGTCTCCATCACGACGGTCACGGTGGGGGTGTCACTCACGGGTTTGTTTTCCTGGGCTGGGGTTGAACCGGTCAGGCCGGCAAAGATGAGAACGGCGAGAAGCGGAAGGGTGGTTTTCATGGCAACAACGGGGTTGGTGCCTGCAAAGAGACATGGGGGGGGCGCTTTGCCAAGCGGAAAGGTGCGGCAAAAATATTGCCTCGCATGGGCGCGGTCGTCCCGTATGTTTCCCCATGCCCCTGGACCACCGAGACTACATGCGCGCCGAGCCGCAGGGCTCGATGCCGTCCTGGCTGCCGCGCTGGAATGCCTTTCAGTGGGTGTTTGCCGCCAATGTCGCGGTCTTTGTGCTGCAGTGGCTGTTCCGCATCGGCTGGGTCGAGGACCCGCTTTCCGGGCGGGCGCTCATGCCGATGGGCGGGGTCAGTCTCGACGAATTGACGCGCGGCCAGGTCTGGACGCTGGCCACCTACATGTTTGTGCACGGCAGCCCGGGGCACATTCTGGTGAACCTGATCTTCCTGTGGTTTGCCGGTCGCCGCGTCCAGGAGCTGTACGGCAGCAGCAACTTCCTGCTCATCCACTTCATGTCCGGACTGGCCGGAGCGGTGCTGCAGATGGCGGTCGGCAGCCTGGTGCTGAACGACACCGCCTCGCCCCTGATCGGCGCTTCGGCCTGCTGCATGGGGCATCTGCTGGCCTGCGCGCTGGCGGCACCGCGCGAGGAACTGACCCTGCTGCTGTTCTTCATCGTGCCGCTGCGCGTGAGCCTGCGCGGCCTGGCCCGTTTTCTCCTGCTCTCGAATGTCGCGCTGGGCCTGCTGGAGTGCTTTGGCGCGCTGCCGGCCTGGCTGGCGGGTGGCAGCGCGGTGGCCTACTGGGCGCATGTCGGCGGCGCCCTGGCCGGCTGGTATGGGGCGCGCAGCACCGGCCACGAGGGCGTCCTCTTTGCCAGGACCGCACCGCGTGCCCGACGCCGGGAACTCGTGAGCAGCCGCCCGCAACGCCAGTCGCCGCGGGTGTCTGTTGAGGCTTCGCCAGTGCCTCCCGAGACGGATCTCGCGGGCGACGACGTCGATGCCATCCTGGACAAGATCAGCGCCCACGGCCTGGAGAGTTTGACCGAGCAGGAACGCCGCACGCTGGAGCGGGCCAGCCAGCGGATGAGCGGCGGCGCTTGAAGACCTTGCGTGTGCGCCAACCCCGGTGCAAAGCATGGCCATGCCCGAACTGAAAAGCGCCATCGTCCTCGGAGCCGGTAGCTGGGGAACCGCCCTTGCCGGGCTGCTCGCCGAACGCGGTCTGGCGGTGCAGTTCTGGGGACGCGATCCGGCCTTGATGGCGGAGATTGCGGCCACCCGGCGCAATGGCCGCTACCTGCCTGGCCTGGATCTGCCCGAGTCGGTCGCTGCCACCGCCGATCTGGACGCTCTGACTCCCGCGGAACTGCTGGTTTTTGCCGTGCCCTCGGGCGCGGTACGCGAAACCGCCCGCCGGGCCGCCATCGCCGGGCTCGGCAACGGGGCGCGCGCGGTCGTTTCCTGCGCCAAGGGCATCGAACGCGGCAGTGGTCGGCGCATGAGCGACCTGCTGGCTGAAGCCCTGCCGGCACTGCCGGTGGCGGTGCTCACCGGTCCCAACCATGCCGAGGAAGCGTCGCAGCGTCTGGCGACGGCGGCGGTGGTGGCCTGTCGCGACGAGGCCGTGGCGCGCGCGGTGCAGTCCTGCTTCACCCTGCCGTGGTTCCGCACCTACACGAGCGACGACGTCACCGGCATCGAATGGGCGGGGGCGATGAAGAATCCCTATGCCATCGCCGCCGGTGTCGCGCTCGGCCTGCGGCTGGGCGACAACGCCATCGCTGCCCTGGTGACGCGGGCGCTGGCCGAGATGGTTCGCCTCGGTGTGGTCATGGGTGGCCGCGCTGAATCGTTTTATGGCCTGGCCGGGGTTGGCGACCTCGTCGGCACCTGTTACTCGGCCCACAGCCGCAACCAGCGCCTCGGCCGGGCGCTCGGCGAGGGGGCGTCGCTGGACTCGCTGCTGGCCGGCACGCGCATGGTGACCGAGGGCGTGCCCAACACGGCGAGCCTGCACGAGGCCGCCCGTGCCGCCGGCGTGCGCACGCCGCTGCTCGACGAGGTGCACGCCCTGCTCTACGAGGGCAAACCGGCACGCGAGGCCCTGCGTGCGCTGCTCTCGCGCGATCCGCGACCGGAGATTGACTGACCTCATGGCCGCCCACGCCGACAGCTTCACCGTGCCGACCCGTGGCAAGGGCACGATCGAAATCACCGAGGCCTGTGAGCGCATCGTGCGCGCCTCCGGCATCCGCACTGGCATCGCCACGGTGTTCGTGCGCCACACGAGTTGCAGCCTGCTCATCTACGAGAACGCCGATCCGTCCGCGCGCACCGACCTGCATGAGTTCTTCGAGCGGCTCGTGCCTGAGAGCACGCCTTGGTTTGTGCACACGCTGGAAGGGCCGGACGACATGCCCAGCCACCTG
>CANNUR010000143.1 GCA_947523045.1 uncultured Prosthecobacter sp. | reverse complement strand
CACACCGCGTTCCGGGCCGACGGCATCCGCCCGCGCGACCTCGCCGAACTGCAGCGCCTCGCTGCCAGCGGCCCGCAGGGCGAGGTCTATCGCGCGAGCCTCGTCGCCCTGCGCGACGGTGCCGTGCTCGGCAAGGGCGGTGCCATGTCCGGCGTGCGCAGCCTGACCGGCCTCGCCCATTCGAGCTCCGGCGAAACCTTCTTCTTTGCCCTGATCATCAACCACGCCACCAGCGGCGCCGCCGCCACCGCCCTGCGCGAGGCGGTGCTCGATGAAATCCTGACCTGGTGACGCTTTTGTTGGCTGAAAGCTGCGGGGCTTGATGCCCTTATTGTCCTGCCATGCCGCCGCCGCCGCTTTATCCCCTGCTTCCCGCCCGCACCCTCCCCCGCCGCAGCTTCCTCGCCGGTACCGCCTCCCTCGCCCTCGCCGCGCTCGGCCGCGAGCAGGCCCGTGGTGCCACCACCCGCCTGCCGAAATTTTCCGGCTATCCCTTCACCCTCGGGGTCGCCTCAGGCGATCCCGCCGCCGACGGCTTTGTGCTCTGGACCCGCCTCGCCCCGCGCCCGCTCGAAGGCGACGGCGGCATGGCACCGGAACCGGTCGAGGTGGCCTGGCAGGTCGCCGAAGACGAAGCAATGACCAAGGTGGTCGCCAAGGGCACCACCGTGGCCACGCCGGAGTGGGGTCACTCCGTGCATGTCGAGGTTCAGGGCCTGCGCCCCGAGCGCTGGTACTGGTATCAATTCAAGGCCGGCAGCGAAACCAGCCCGGTCGGCCGCAGCCGCACCTTCCCGGCCGCCGACGCCCTGCCGGAGCGCCTGCGCTTCGCCTTCGCCTCCTGCCAGCACTACGAAACCGGCCTGTTCACGGCCTATGAGCACATGCTCGCCGAGGCCCCCGACCTCGTCATCCACCTCGGCGATTACATCTATGAGTACGCCGGCATCGAGAAGCGCGTGCGCATGCACCACGGGCCGGAGATCACCACCCTGCACGACTACCGCGTCCGTCTCGCCCAGTACAAGTCCGACCCCGCCCTGCAGGCCATGCACGCCGCCGCGCCCTGGCTGGTGACCTGGGATGACCATGAGTTCGACAACAACTGCGCGGGCGACATCTCGGAGGAACCGGGGGTCAGCCGCGAGGACTTCCTCAAGCGCCGCGCCGCCGCCTACCAGGCCTATTATGAAAACATGCCGCTGCGCGTGGCCGCCATGCCCAAGGGCCCCGACATGCTGCTGTATCGTCGCGTCACCTGCGGCCGGCTCGCCGACTTCCATGTGCTCGACACCCGCCAGTACCGCAGCGACCAGCCCTGCGGCGACGGCAACAAACCGCCCTGCCCCGAGTCGCTGAATCCCAACGCCAGCCTGCTCGGCCAGCTCCAGCGCGACTGGCTGTTCGAAAACCTGGCCAACTCCAAGGCCGGCTGGAACGTGCTCGCCCAGCAGGTCATGATGGCGCGCGTCGACCGCAAGGCCGGCGAGGAAATCACCCACAGCATGGACCAGTGGCCGGGATACGAAATGGAGCGGCGGCGCGTGCTCAACCACTTCCACGAGCAGCGCGTCAGCAATCCGGTCGTGCTCACCGGCGACATCCACAGCAACTGGGCCAACAACCTGGTTGCCGACTTCGAGCCGGGCCAGCGCCGGGTGGTCGGCACGGAATTTGTCGGCACCTCGATCTCCTCGGGCGGCGACGGCGTGCTCAAGCCGAAGACCCTCGACGACACCTACGCCGAGAATCCCTTCGTCAAGTTCCACAGCACCGAACGCGGCTATGTCAGCTGTGAAATCACGCCCGGCCTCTGGCGCACGAAGTATCAGGGCATCGAATACGTGAGCCGCCCCGGCGCACCGCTGCACACACGCGCGGAGTTCGTCGTCGAGTCCGGCCAACCCGGCCTGCAGAAGGCCTGACGTTCCCCATGGCGGCAACGACGAACGCCGCGGTTTGAATAAAGCCGCGGCACCCCCGTCGAAACGAACGAACCCCACGTTCACCGCCATGAAAAAGCTCATCGCCCTCCTGCTCGCCGCCGCCAGCCTCGGCGCCCTTGTCCCGACCCAGGCCGAAGCTTGGGACGGTCGCCACTCGCACCGCCGCATTACCGGTCATCACTCCTGCGGTCGACCGGTCTACAGTTCCTACCAGATCTACGGTCGCGACCACTGGGGCCGGCCCATCGGCCGCTGGGTCAGTGATCACCGCGCCTGCGGCTGCCATACCTGCCGCCCGCGCGTGGTCGCCCCGATCTGCCCGCCGCCGATCCACTACGGCCCGCCGGTGCACTACCACCGCCCCTCCCATCACAGCACGAGTTGGTTCTTCTCCTTCGGTCGCTGAAAAAGCCCCAACACCCATCGCCGCGGATCCCCCCGGGTCCGCGGCGTTGTTTTTGCCCCCTGGGCCCTCGCACCGCCAGACCGCGGTTGCCATCGCCCCGGGTTGCGACTACAGGAGCGGCCAAATGTTCGTCGATCAGATCAAAGTTTACGCCCGCGCCGGCAAGGGCGGTGATGGCAATGCCCACTTCCACCGCGGCAAATTCCGCCCCAAGGGCGGTCCCGACGGCGGCGATGGCGGCCGCGGCGGCGACGTCGTGCTTGAGGCCGACCCGAGCACCGACAGCCTGCGCCACTACTTCTTCAACGCCAAGCTCTTCGCCAAGGACGGCGACAAGGGCGGCGCCAATCTGTGCACCGGCCGCAGCGCCGAGGAGGTCATCTACAAGGTGCCCTGCGGCACCCTCGTCTCGAAAATCCTCGAGGTCGAGGATCCGGAGACCGGCGAAATCGTCGAAACCTTTGAACCCTTTGCCGACCTGACCACGCCGGGCCAGCGCTTCGTGCTCTGCAAGGGCGGCAAGGGCGGCAAGGGCAACGTCCACTTCAAGACCAGCACCCACCAGGCACCGCGCGAGTTCACCCACGGCGAACCGGGCGAGGAGGGCCGCTTCCACTTTGAACTGCGCAGCATCGCCGATGCCGGCTTCGTCGGCTTCCCCAACGCCGGCAAGTCGACCCTGCTGTCGAAGCTGAGCGCCGCCAAGCCGAAGATCGCCGACTACCCCTTCACCACCCTGCAGCCCAACATCGGCGTCATCCCCTTCGGCCCGAACCGGCGCGGCACCCTCGCCGACATCCCCGGCCTCATCGAGGGCGCCCACGAAAACGTCGGCCTCGGCCACGATTTCCTGCGCCACATCATGCGCTGCCGTATCCTGCTCTTCGTGGTCGACACCGCCGGCACCGAGGGCCGCGACCCGGTGCAGGACCTCGAAACCGTGCGCACCGAGGTCTCGCTCTACTCCAAGGAACTCGCCAAACGCCCCTGGCACATCATCGCCAACAAGATGGATGTCGAGGGCGCCGAGGAAAACCTCGCCCGCCTGAAGGAGCGCTTCAAGCGCGTGAAGATCCTGCCCGTGTCGGCCGAGACCGGCCAGGGCATGGACAAGCTGGTCGAATTCCTCGACCAGAAAATTGGCGAGGACCACGGCATCGACTTCGCCTGAACCGCCGCCGGGCTTGCACCGGCGCGCGCGCCATGGCATGAACAGGCACCCGTGCGCCTCGACGTCATCACCCTGTTTCCCGAACTCGTGTCGGTGCCCATGAGCACCAGCATCATGAAGCGCGCCCGCGACAAGGGCCTGCTCGAGTTCGCGGTGCACGACCTGCGCGAGCACGGCCTCGGCCGCCATCGCCAGGTCGACGACACCCCCTGCGGCGGCGGTCCCGGCATGGTGCTGCGCCCCGAACCGCTGTTCGCCGCCCTGCGCGCCATCCACACCCCGCGCAGCCGGGTCATCCTCATGACCCCGGCCGGCCGCCGCTTCGACCAGGCCGCCGCCCGCCGGCTCGCTGGCGAGCAACACCTCATCTTCGTCTCCGGCCACTACGAAGGCGTCGACGAGCGCGTCACCGAGCGCTGGGTCGATGAGGAACTCAGCATCGGCGATTACGTGCTCACCAACGGCACCATCGCCGCCGCCGTCGTCATGGACGCCATCGTGCGCCTGCTGCCCGGCGCACTGGGCGACGACCAAAGCTCGGTCGAGGAATCGTTCGGCGCCAGCGGCCTGCTGGAGGCGCCGCAGTACACCAAGCCGGCGGAATTTGAGGGCCTGGCCGTGCCCGAGGTGCTGCTGGGCGGCAACCATGCAAAAATCGCCCAGTGGCGCGCCGAGCAGGCGCTGGCCCGCACCCGCCGCAACCGCCCCGACCTGCTCGCGGATGCGGGCTTGTAAAAGGCCGGGACCGGTGTAAATCCGGCTTCCCATGAAAGTCACCCAACTCTCCGCCCTCGCCGCGCTGGCCCTGCTCGCCGCCTGCAAGCCCGCCGCCCCCGAAGCTCCGCCCGTCGAAATGCCCCAGGGCCAGGCCGCCTCCTCCGAGGTCCAGGACGGCTGGATCCCGATGTTCAACGGCAAGGACCTGACCGGCTGGAAGGACAGCAACGAGACCCCCGGCTCCTTCAGCGTCGAGGACGGCGTGCTCAAGGTCGGCAACGGCCGCTCCCACCTCTTCTATGCCGGCATCGACGGCAACGCCAGCTTCACGAACTTCGAATTCAAGGCCAAGGTCAAGCACATGCCCGGCTCGAACTCCGGCATCTACATCCACACGAAATTCCAGGAAAAGGGCTGGCCCGACGCCGGCTACGAGTGCCAGGTCAACAGCACCGGCCACAAGGACCCGAAAAAGACCGGCGGCCTGTACGCGGTCAAGGACGTGCTCGACACCGCCCCGGTCGCCGACGGCGAATGGTTCGACTACGGCATCAAGGTCGAGGGCAAGCACATCACCCTCACCATCAACGGCCAGGTGACCACCGACTGGACCGAGCCCGAGGGCTGGGATCCCGCCACCGCGCTGAAGAACATGCCCGGCCGCAAGCTCAGCGAAGGCACCATCGCCATCCAGGCCCACGACCCGCAGAGCGTGGTCTATTACAAGGACCTCATGATCCGCCCCCTGTGAGCGATCCCAACCTGGCCGTCGTCGAAGTCCGCAGCGAGTTCGTGCGCGGGCGCAACTGCCTGCTCGTGCGCGGGCAGTTCAGCCCGCTGTACATGGACTACTACCTGCACCTGATGCAGCACGGCCTCAAATATGCCGACGGCCCGGATCAGATGCTCAAGGACAGCCTGGCCGCCCTCGCCCTGCACCTGGCCTCGCGCCCGCAGGACGAGGGCTGCGCCTGGACCATCCACCTGCACGAGCCGCTGATGAACCTCTTCGTCACCGGCAGCACCCGCCCCGGCCGCGTCACCGGCCGCATCTTCACCGAGGACATCAGGGACAGCGGCAAGTCCCTGTTCATCGCCCAGACCACCCGGCCGAACATGCAGCCGCGCCAGAGCATGATCGAGTTCCAGGGCACCGACCCACTCGCCGCCGTCGAACAGTTCTACACCCAGAGCGAGCAGCGGCCCACCCGTTTCTTCCGCCTGCCCGACGAGCACTTCGTGCAGATCTCGGCCGAACCCGACGCCGACCTCGCCTGGCTCAACGGCCTGACCGATGCCGACATCCCCAAGCTGGCGGAGACCGAAACCCTGTCGCTGCTGGAAACCCGCGGCTACGTCTTCGAGTGCGGCTGCACCGTCGACCGCCTCTACCCCCTGCTCACCCGGCTCTCGGCGGAAGACCTCGACTACATCTTCGAGGATGGCTTTGCCACCATCACCTGCCCGCGCTGCGCGGCCGTGTTCAAGACGCCGAAGAGCGCCTTCGACGCCTGGCAGACGCGTCAGACCGCCTGACGCCGTTCGTAACCTCGTACCGCATGAACGCGCCCACTTACAAGATCGGCAACGAGAAGCTCATCAAGGTGCTGCCCAACGCGGCCCAGCGCCTGACCAGCCTGCTCACCCGCCAGGGCCGTGCCGAAACTGGCGCCCTGCGCATCGCCGTCGTCGGCGGCGGCTGCTCGGGCCTGCAGTACAAGATGGACCTCGTCGACGGCCCCGCCAACCGCGACATCCAGGTCACCTCCAACGAGGTGCGCGTGGTCATCGACCCCAAGAGCGCGCTCTTTGTCACCGGCTCGGAACTCGACTACAGCGACGACCTCCAGCAGGGCGGCTTCAAGGTGACCAACCCGAACGCCGTCGTCACCTGCTCCTGCGGCGAAAGCTTCTCCGCCTGACCCGGTCATGACCGACGCCTTCGCGCTCCTCAGCCTGCCGCCGCGCGCCGCCCTCGACGAGTCGGCCCTGCAGGACGCCTGGCGCGAGGCCGCCCGCGCCGCCCACCCGGACCAACCCGGCGGCGATGCCAGCCGCGCCGCCGAACTCAACGCCGCGCTCGACACCCTCAAGTCGCCCGTCAGCCGGCTCAAGCACCTGCTCGATCACCAGGCCGTGGCCTGGCGCGCCGTGCCGCTCGAGGCCGGCCTCATGAACCTCTTTGAGCGCCTCGGCCCCCTGCTCCAGCGCGGCCAGGCCCTGCTGACCAAAAAGCAGGCCGCCGCCACCGCCCTCGCCAAGGCCCTGCTCGCCCGCGAGGAGATGGCACTGCGCGAGGCCCTGGAAACCCTCGGCGTGGAAATCGCCGAAGCCTGGTCCGCTTTGGAAGCCGGCCTGCCCGAGCTCGACACCCGACTCGCCGCCGGCGACAGCACCGCCTGGACCGACCTGCAGGCCTGCCAGGCCCGGCTGGCCTACCTCGACAAATGGCGTCGCCAGTTGCGCGAGCTGCTGCTCGCCCTGCACCTCGCCTGAGCGGCTTGTCGCAAGCCCAGCGCACCCGCGCGCGTTGTCCTCGGCGATGAAATTCGCTGCCGCCCTGCTCTGCCTCGTCCCCGCCCTGCTCAACGCCCAGGCCACCCCCACCGCAGAAACCGTGGAACAGCAGCTCGTCATCGCCGTCGAACGCATCTGGGATCGCGCCGAACACAGCGCCTTCACCGACCTCATCGCCTTCAAGGGCCGCTACTACTGCACCTTCCGCGAAGGCAGCGGCCACATCCCCGGCCGCAACGGCCTCATCCGCGTGCTCGAATCCGACGACGCCCAGCACTGGCGCTCCGTCGCCCTGCTCGACGAGCCCCACGTCGACCTGCGCGACCCCAAGCTGTCGATCACCCCCGATCAGCGCCTCTGCATCAACCTCGGCGGCTCCTATTACCACGGCAAAACCCGCCTGAAGATGGAATCGCGCGTCTCCTTCTCCGACCCCGAAGGCCGGAACTTCAGCCCGCTCCAGCCCATCCCCATGCCGCCCGGCATCCACACCGACATGGACTGGCTCTGGCGCATCACCTGGCACGACGGCCTCGCCTGGGCCGCCGTGCAGCAGGTGCCCACCGGACAGCCGCGCACCCTCCAGCTCGTGCGCAGCCGCGACGCCCAGACTTGGGAGGCCGTGCACACGATGCAGGTCCCGCATCCCTCGGAAACCACCCTGCGCTTCCTCCACGACGGCCGCATGCTCGCCCTCATCCGCCGTAGCGGCCCGTCCCCCAGCGTCGGCTGGCTCGGCC
>CANNUR010000142.1 GCA_947523045.1 uncultured Prosthecobacter sp. | reverse complement strand
GCGTTGTCGATGACGGTCTGGCCGTTGAGCACAACGGTCAGGCGCTCGCCCTTGAGGGTGATTTCAAAGCGGTTCCATTCGCCGACCGGTTTGTCGGCGCGGACCTTTGGGGTGACGCCGGCGCGGACGTCGGGCGGCATCGTCTTATCCATGCGGTAGCCGTACACCTCGCCGGAGCCGATCGGCCAGCACCAGATGTTGAGCTGCGCCTTCGAACTGCCACGCAGGTAGATGCCGCTGTCGGCGTTGGGCGTGGGGATCTTGATTTCGCGGCCTTCGGCATCGCGCTTGTGGCTGCCGTCGGGCAGCACGACCGGCATGTCGTAAAGCCCGGTGGTCTGCTTGAGCCGCCAGTCGACGCGCAGGGTGAAGTCCTTGTATTCCTTCTCGGTCCACAGGTTCTTGTCGCGGCCGGGGGCCTCGCTGCAGGCGTCGTAGTCGATGACGCCATCGACCACCTTCCAGTGGCCGTTGTCGCCCTCGGGCACGATCCAGCCGCTGAGATCGCGGCCGTTGAAGAGGGAGGTGAAGCCGTCGTCCGCTTGGGCGGCGCTGAGGGCGAGGGCGGCGAGCAGGCAGGTCGTCAGTCTCATGACTGGAGAAAACGTGTCGGCCGACCAGCTTCGATCATCCGCGGCGGGATCATTCCGCGCGCGGGCTCAGACGACGGTGCCCTTGCTGCGGCCCTTCTTGGCCTTCGGTTTGCCGTCGCCGCCGGGCAGACCTTCCTCCTGCAGAATGGTATCCTGGGGCAGCGGGGCGTTTTCCCCCTCCGGCTTGGCCTCGGGTTCGCGGAACGGGGTCTGCTTCTGGTAGAGGTCCATGCGCTTTTCGAATTCCTCACGCAGCGACTGGCGCTCCTCCTCGCTGATCTCCTTGTCCTCGGCGAGCAGGGCCAGGGATTTTTTCTGCCAGAGCAGGGCTTCCAGAAACTCGCCGTTGCGCGCCAGGGCCGCCGCCTTGGTGTCGAGCATCTCGTAGCGCTGCTCCTCGCCCGCCTCGTCCATGACGCGCAGGGCGCGGGTGGCAAACTGCACGGCGAGTTCGCCGTTGTGCAGGCTTTCGTCCGGGCAGGTGGCGAGGAACCAGGCGATGTTGTTGGCCGCCCACGGATCCTCGCTGCGCGCGGCGCGCTGGTACCAGGCACCGGCGCGACGGTAGTCGACCGGCACCCCCGTGCCCGTGTAGTACAGATTGGCCAAGCGCGACATGGCCGGGACAAAATCCTGCTGGGCGGCGCGCAGGTAGTAGAGGGCGGCCTTCGACGGGTTTTTGTCGACGCCAACCCCGCGCTCGAACTTGGCGGCGAGAGCGGTCTGCGAGGGCGCATGCTCCTGGGCGGCGGCCTTCTCCAGCCAGGCGGCGGCAGCGGTGGCGTCCTGGGCGATGCCGCGGCCGAGGTCGTAGGCCATGGCGACCGCGTGCTGGGCGGCGGCAAAACCGTTTTCGGCGGCGCGGCGGTACCATTCGAAGGCGCGGCTGTCGTCGCGCTTCACGCCGATGCCGTCCTCGTAGAGTGAGCCCATGAGGAACTGCGCGCGCAAATGCTTCTGGCGCGCCGCCTTTTCCAGCCATTCGGCACCGAGTTTTTCATCCTTCTTCAGCCCCTCGCCGGTGAGCAGGCGCAGGCCGAGTTCGAACTGGGCGTCGGCATCGCCCTTGTCGGCCCAGCCGCGCAGTTCTTCGACAATGCGCTCATCCTGGGCCGGGGCAATGGCAGGAGCGGCGAGCAGGAGGACAAGGATGAGGAGCCGGTGGAGGCGTGTCATGACAGGAGGCATACGTTTCAGGCTGGGCACTACAACAGACAAACTCGCGGCCGGCTTGCTCGAAAGCGCTTCAAGGTTTGCTGGCCGGCGACCAAAACAAGCGCGCAGCCCAGATGCGGTTGTCGGCGCCGAAGGCGTTGTCGGGCGGGATAACATGGTTCGGCGAGGCCGCCTGCATCCACTCGGCCACGGTGACCCAGGTCTCGTTTTCGGAGACCTCGGTGACCCCGAAGTTGCCCAGGCGGGCGCCGCGCTCGGGCACGAGGACAGTCTCGGTCTCGCGCAGGATGGCGGGGCCGGTCGGATCGACGCGGGCCAGGAACAGCGGGGCGCGATGGCGGAAGACGTGGTCGTTGTGGCCCCCCCGGCGGGTGTAGACCAGGTAGAGCGCGTCCGGGCGGCTGATCCAGTGCTGCTGGGTGTTGTAGTTGCCGAGCGGGGTGCCGTCGTTGTAGCGCCAGGGCTGCAGCGGGCCAAAGTTCAGGCCGTCGTCGCTGACCGCCACATAGCCGTCGGTGTCGTTGCGCAGGGTCAGGTAGAAGCGCCCCTGGAAGTGTGCCAGCGAGGGCTCATAGACCCCGCGCCCCGATTCAAGCACCAGTTCGCTGCCCTGGCCGAGGTAGCGCAACTCCCGGCCGTCGAAGGCGCAGCGCAGGACGGTGACACGGTAGAATTTGTCGGCCTCGGCCTTGCCATACACCGGCAGCAGGATCTCGCCGTTGTCGAGATCGACGCGCTGCACGCTGCCGGCGCCGCAGTTGTAAAACTTGGGGGCGTCCGGCAGCTTCAGCGTCTGCCAGGCGCTCCAGGTGCGCGCGTCGGCATCGTACACCGACCAGGCGGTCTCGCGCCGGCGGTTGGCGATCACCTTGTCGCCGCGGTAGCGGACCGTGTGGCCGATGCCGAGCAGCTTGCCGCTGCCGGCATGCCACTGCGGGGTGAAGTCGCTGGCTGCGACGATGACCTCGTCCGGCTCGCTGCGCCGACCGAGCGTCGCCTCATGCGGTGTGATGGCGCTCCAGGTGCGGCCGAGGTCGTCGCTGCGCAGGTCGTTGAGCGCATAAAAGACATCGCTGCCGGTGAGCAGCAGTTTCTGCATCGTCAGCACCACCGACGGCGTCGGGCCCGGGAGGGTCCCGGCGCGCGGGTGCACCCAGCAGGTTTCGCCGTCGTAGCCGTGCGTGATCGTATCGACCTGCAGACGAAAGGGCGAGCCGGGCGGCGGGGCTGGGACCAGGCGCAGCGTGTCGTCAAGTTCGGGCACGGCCTGGGCCAGGCCCTCGGCAACCAGCCTCGCCACCAGGCGCGCGCCCTCGGCATTGAAGTGGGTGCGATCGGTCGGCGACGGACCATAGGTGGCCTGGCAGAATGTTTCCCCGCGCTGGTCGAACAGCAGCGAGCTGGCGCGGTGCAGATCGACCACCGGCACGTTCGTCTCGCGGCCGACCGCCAGCACGGCCTCGGCGTAGGGCACGAGGGTCGAGGCCAGGCGACCGTTCTCATAGGTGCGACGGGCGACCGAGGTTATCAGCACGGGTCGGGAGCCGGCGGCGCGGGCCTCCGCGATGAAGCGGCGCAGGTTGTCGCGGTAGGAGCCGGCGGGATCGGTTTCGCGCTGGGGGCCCTTGCCGGGTTGATCGTTGTGACCGAACTGGATCAGCACCCAATCGGCCTTTTCCGCCAGCACACGATCCCAGAGGCCGAGGTCGCGAAAGCTCTTCGTGCTGGCGCCGCCGCGGGCGTGGTTGGCGACCGTGCAATCCGGCGCCAGGAAGGTGGCGAAGTGCTGCCCCCAGCCGGCGAGGTCGGGTCGATCCTTGGGCGCCTTGGCGACCGTGGCTACGGTCGAATCCCCGGCGAGGGCGAAGCGCAGCGGCACGGCCTGCAGCGGCAGGGCGGTGATCAGGCTGGCGAGAAGGAGCAGTCGCATGGCGAAAACAACGGCGCAGCGCACGGCGGACTCGCGACAAAATGGACAGACGCATCATTGACCCGGTCAATCCAAAGAGGCGGTTTATCAATGTCACCCCCGGGCCGCGGCTGGCTAGGTGGTGCGGGGTCATGAACGACCTCATCCTACTCCCCCTGCAGGCGGCCGGTGTCATCCTGGCCGCGGACTTTGTCGCCGGTCTCGTCCACTGGTTCGAAGATGCCTACATCCGCGAGGACACCCCGTGGGTCGGCCGCGCCATCGGTCGGCCCAACACCCTGCACCACCACCTGCCGCGCTGGATGACCCGCAACTCCTGGTGGCAGAGCAACCGCGAACTGCTGATCGGTGCAGCCCTGCTGGTCGCCGGCGCCGCGGCGCTGGGCTGTCTCACCTGGCAGGTCCTGCTCTTTGCCGCGGTCGCCGGCAACGCCAACGAGGTGCACAAGTGGTCGCACCGCACGCGCCGCGAGAACGGCCGCCTCATCACCCTGCTGCAGCGCCTGCGCGTCCTGCAGACCCCGCAGCATCACGCGGTCCATCACACAAATCCCAAGGACGTGCGTTACTGCCCGGTCACCAACGCCCTCAATCCCGTGCTCGATGCCCTGCAGTTCTGGGTCGGTCTCGAGTGGCTGCTGGCCCGCGTCTTCGGCCTGCACCGCCGTCCCGACACCTCCGTGCCCGGCCAGGGCGGGGTGCCGGAGTGGATTGCGGAGTTGCGCAAGGCAAGTTCGAAGGTTTGAAGTTAGGCCACCCGGCTGATGCGCGCCGGGGCGTCCGGGCGGAGCAGGATGGTGTCGCCAGGGTGGCGGCCCACCAGCTTTTGACCGAGGGCGGAGGCCGGCGTGATGACGACGATTTCAGTACCCTCAAACTGGACTTCGGTGCCGCCGGCGAAGGGGCCGAGAAAGAAATGCTCCTCGCCCCAGGGGGCCTGAAGGGTCACCAGCGAACCGAGTTGGATGGAGGCTGCGGGGGTGGGCGACGTCACGTTGAGGGCGGTGAAGGCCTGCACGGCCTCCTGCAATTCCGTCACCCGCCGGGCCTGGCCGCGGGCGACATACGAGGCTTCCAGGGTGCGCGTGTCATACTTGTTCTCGGCCCGGCTGTCGGGATCGGTGGCGGCGGCAAAGCTGCCCTGTGCCACTTGAGTGAGCGACGCGAGCTCGGTCTGAAGCACAGCGAGGATCTCTTTGAGAACGACATTTCGGGTCACGTTCGAGCGCTGTCGCAGGTCGATGCGGGGCGCAAGCGGAATGACGAAGGCAGTCTGCGGATTGCGGCCTCAAAGGGAAGACCCCGAGGGGAAGGCACGGCCTGCCAGAGGCAGGGCTGAGGTGGAGCCGGATCGTTCCATCGGTTCTTTTCATGGAAGCGCCCTGGCCTTGACGTAGGCCAGCACCTTGGCGTCGTCATCGCCGGCAGCCCAGACCACCCGCAGAAAGTCGGCGGGGTGGATGTCGTGCTTTTCCAGGAAGGCGCGGTCACCGCCACAGCCAAACATGGTGTCAGGATCCATCTCGCCACGCAGCTTGGCGCGTGCCTTGACCAGGATGCGCGGGAGCCAGACGAGGCCGTCCAGTTCCGCCGTCTTGGCCGGCAGTTCCGAGGGAGCGACGATGCGCGTGCTTGGCACCCCCTTCTGAATCGTCAAGAAATAGTCGCGCCGCACCGCCGCCACCAGCAGGGCGGTGATCGCCGTCGGATTCTCGCCGCCCGAGGTGACATTGTCTTCGACGAAGTCGAAAAACTCCCGCTCGCGGCAGCCGATGCTGCGCAGGAATTCCTGGTCTTCGTCGCTGAACCAGCTCTCGTAGTCGCGGTTGCCCTCGTCGTACTCGTCCACGCAGGCGTCGAACAGTTCCACGAAGTAGGAATCCCAGAGGTAGTGTTTCATGGCGTGAAAGATGCCGGGTTTCCGCTGTTTGGCACGCGGAAAGTGGTGGCGAAAGGAGCCGGTCGCCTCCCTGCGGGAGGGCATGTCGACAAGGCACAATGAGTTTTTTCGCCAGAAAAAATAGTCTCGACAGGATTGACCGAATCCGATAACAGGAAGTGTCGGAAAGAAATTCCGGAAATTCCGTCCACCATGAACGCCTTCACCGCCATCTCTCTGTGCCTGTGTCTTGCAGGCGCCCGGGGCCTGTTGGCCCAGTCGGCCGAAACGCCGCCGGTGGGGTTCAATGTCGTGGAATGTCTGCCGCAGTCGGATACGGTCTGTGCGGTGCCATTTGCCCGCCCGGCGGTGTTTCAAGGCGTGGTGCTCAGCAGTGCTGCCGGCACTGGCCAGATCACGCTGACGCCCGAGGGTGAGTCGAACTGGACGGCCAACGCGTTCCAAGGACTTCACTTTGTGCGTATTCTCAGCGGAGCCAAGGCGGGCATGTACTATCAGGTCGCCGCCAATGCCGCAGGCACGGTGACGCTGGATCTCGCAGGGGACAGTGCCACGGGATTTGATGCCGGCGTGACATTCCGCATCCACCCGTTTTGGACTCTTTCCAGCCTGTTTCCGCCCGCGTCGCAGACGACGTTGGTCACCTCCACCGGCACGCTCGCAAACCAGCGCCGGTCGCTGCTGCTGTTGCCCAACGTCAATGGCGTCGGCACCAACCTTGCTCCCTCCGAAACCTATTACGTCTTGAGCACCGGTTGGCGCAAAACCACGGGGGAAGTCTCGAATGAGGTGATTCTCTTCCCGGACAGCTACTTCATCATTCGCCACAACCACGCCACAATCACGGCCTCGACTTTCTACACGCCGACTGGGGGGGTGGAATTGAATCCCGTGACGGCCCCCCTGGCCACTCGCAGTGGTGGCCAGCAGGACAACTTCGTTTCGTCGGGGCGTCCGGTTCCCGTCAAAATCAAGGACCTCGAGCTCATTTCCAGCGGTGCTTTCATGGCCAGCACGAGCACCCTCAACAATGGCCGGCGGGATCAGGTGCTGGTTTTTGACAATGCCACTGCCGGCATCAACAAGGCCCCGGTCAAGACCTATTACTACTTCAGTGGCACCTGGAGAAGAATTGGAGGAACGGCGGATGATGGCGACGACCTCATTCAGCCTTCCCACGGCCTGATCATCCGCAAGCATCAGGATCCCGCGAATGCCACCTATTTCTGGACCAACACATTCTGAGCCCACCCCGCGAACGAAGCCGCCGCCACACGATGATGAAGAAATTCTCCGCTCTGTTGTTCATGACGCTAGGCACTCTCGCGCAGGCGTCCGTGACGATTAATTTTGATTTTGGGCCCGCTTACACTGCGGGTGGCGCAAGCATGGTCAACAATGGCGCCATCGGCGTTCTTGTCGCCAACACGAGCGGCAGTGGTTTCGCCCAGGGGGCCTCCCTGATCGGCAGCACGCTGACCGCAGGTGGCAGTCTCGGTGGCAATCGAATCCTGGATGTCTTTGGGGCGAAGGACATCAGCAGCGGCACTTTTGGATACAGCTCCGCCATCAGCGTCAGCGATTTCACCGGCATCACCAACGGCAATGCCACGGGCGCGGGTGGCACGGAGCTGATGTTCTACTGGTTCCCCAGCATTACGACGGCCGGCTCCACCCTGGCGGGCGGCGAGTCCTATGGCTCTTTTCGGTCCAGCACGATCGATGCAGGGTCCGGCTCGCAAATCAGCTTCAACATGCCGGCCGACGGCGGTGCGTACGCCCTCGCCGCCTACGACACCACCCTCGGTGGCGGGTATGCCTCGTCGCTGTTCCAGGCCAACTCCGTCGCCGGCGTCCCCGAGCCCGGGCGCGTGGTGCTGGCCCTGCTCGGCCTGCTTGGCCTGACCCTGCG
>CANNUR010000141.1 GCA_947523045.1 uncultured Prosthecobacter sp. | reverse complement strand
CGAGCACATGCGGGATCAGGCTTTCGTGGGTCTGCTCGCGGTCCCAGGGGCAGCCGCCGGGGGCGCGCAGGCGGTGGACGATGGCGCGCAGGCGGGCGAGGGCGTCGGGGGAATCCGGGGTCATGCCATGCCGATAGCCGCAAAAGCCGGCCTGAAAACGCAAAATTGCGTTGATTCGTCCGGGGCCATGCCTACCTCATGCATCTCGCACCGCGACGTTCGCGTAACCTCATTCCACCCCTTCCTCTCATGGCCTCCGCCGCTGTCCTCAATCTCAACGAATCGAATTTTCAAAGCGAAATCGCCGCCAGCGACGTGCCGGTGATCGTCGACTTCTGGGCCGAATGGTGCGGCCCCTGCCGGATGCTCGGTCCGATCCTCGACCAGCTTGCCGACGAGAAGGCCGGCTCGCTCAAGGTCGCCAAGGTCAACGTCGACGAGAGCCCGGCGCTCGCCGCCCAGTACAACGTCCGCTCCATCCCCATGCTGCTGTTCATCAAGGGCGGCGAGGTCAAGGACACCGTCGTCGGCGTGCAGTCGAAGGACGCCCTCATCAAGCGCGTCGAAGCGCTGGCCTGATCTTTCTGTGGTGTGTGTTTGACGTCCGCGCCGGTTCGCCGGTGCGGACGTTTTGGTTGGCAGCCAAGGCGGTTAGAGGCGTTCGCCCTCGCGCTCCGCGCCCTTGGGCGAGCGCACGGTGATGAAGGCGCTGGCGGCGACGATGCCGATGCTGCAGAGGATGGCCAGGGTCTGGAACGACATCAGGCCGAGGGCGGCAAAGGCCAGGTAGGGGGCGAGCAGGCCGCGCAGGCCAGTGAAGAAGCTGTGCACGCTCATGTACTCGGCCACCGCATGTGCCGGCGCTAGCTTGGTGACCCAGAGTCCCCAGGTGACGTTGCCACCGGCGTTGGCCACGCCCCAGAGCGCCATGCCAATCGTCCAGCCGACCAGGCCATCGGCCAGGTAAAAGCACAGGATGCCGGCGGCAAAGATGAGGTTGAGCACGGCGCGCACCTTGAACAGACCGACCCGGTCGTAGATGACGCCCCAGGGGTAGGCACAGAGCATGCGGAAGGCCACCGGCACGACGCCGGTGATCCAGGCGACGTCGCGCTCGGGCAGGTTGATGCCGTGACGCGGGTTGGCGAGGTATTCGACGAAGAGGCAGGCGGCGATGAGGTTGCCGACGCCCATCATCATCCAGGAAATGAGCAGGGTGCGGAAATCGCGGTCGAGCTTTACCCAGCGCAGGGCGGCCCACAGGCCCGGCGGTGCATCGGCCTGGGCGCTCCATTCGACCGAGGGCAGTCGCCGGGTCAGCCAGCCGGAGAGAAAGGCGCAGGCGGCAAACCCCCAGAGCAGGCCGCGGTAGTGGTCGAGATCGCGGCCGATCAGCCAGCCGCCGAGGAAACCAAAGCCGACCGCGGTCGCCGCGCGCAGCACGCCGGCGAGGGCGAAGAGCCGGCCGCGGGCCGCCTCCGGGTAGTTGAGCCGGTAGATCTGGGTGAGCAGGGGGATCTGCATCGAGAAGCAGAACAGCCCAAAACTGCAGCCGAGGATGAACAGCCAGGGCGAGGCCGGGAACAGGGCCGCCAGGGCCAGGAAGGCGCCGCCGACAAACTGCACCCGCGCCGCGGTCGCCGCCAGGGTGGTGCGGGCACGCAGCAGCAGCGGCACGACGAACAGGCTCGTCATCAGGCCGCCACTCGTTGAACTGAGGAAGATGGATTTGGCCAGGTCATCCATCTGGAAGACCCGCACGGCGATGAGCATGCCAAAGGTGCCCGACAGCGTCTCCAGCACCCCGGAGGGCAGGGAACGCCAGACCTCGTTGCGGAAGGTCAGGCGCGTTGCGTGTTCCGTAGCTGGTTGGACCGGAGGGATGACCTGCGGTCCATCCGAAACCCCGGCTTTGCAATGCGAATTTGGCGGTCGGGATGGGCGGAATGGGAGCTCAAGATGGCACGCTGATCCTGAGGGCATCGGGTCAAGAGCTTGCAAAAGCGTCGATTCAGATCGGCGATTGTCATCGGTTCACGGAGCGATCAAGGCCATGGCGGCAAGATTGACTGGCATACTGCCTGCTTTACCTGCGTACTTTTCCTTTTGCCCCAGCCCGTATGCCCCGATTTTTCACTGCTCCCATCCGTCGTTTCGCTTCAGCCTTCGGTGTTTTGCTGGGCGGATGGCTGACGGTTGCGTCGGTGCCGGCGGCGAGTCTGACCTGGGATGCCGACGGCGTGGCCGGCAATCCCACCGGTGGTGCGGGCACCTGGGACACCAGCGCGCTGTTTTGGAATGACGCCGGCGTCATGAAAGCTTGGAACAATGCCGGCAATGACACGGCGATTTTTGGGGGCACGGGCGGCACGGTCACGCTGGGGGCAGCGATCACGGCCGGCGGTCTGACCTTCAACAGCACCGGTTACACCCTGGCCGGGGGCGGTCACAGCCTGACCCTGGGTGGGACGGTGACGGTGACCAACGCCGGCACACTGGCCCTGCTGCAGACGAATCTCACCCTGGCGGCCAACGTCAGCTTCACCGGTGCCGGTGACCTGACTCTGGATGCGGCGAGCACGGTCAGTGCCGGCGGGTTCGCCTTCAGCAAAGGCGGTGCCGGCACGCTGACCCTGGCTGGCATCGTCGCCGAGGCGGGCCAACTGACCATGAGTGCCGGCGTGGTGAATCTGTCGGGCAGTTACAGCCGCAGTGTCTACAGCAGTGCCGCCGGCCTGTCCGTGACCGGTGGCACGCTGAACATCACCGGCACCCTCGGCACCTCGGCTGCCGTGCCGGTGGGGCAGTCCGGATTCGGCGGCAATAGCATCATCCACTTCTCCGGCACCGCCTTCATGACCGGTGCCAGCGCGACCTTCCGCGTCGGCGAGGGGAGCAATGCCACCTTCAACATCACGGCAGGCACTCTGACGATCGGCACCAGTTCGGCCGGCGTCGTGCTGGGGCGCAGCAACGCCAATGCCCGCGGCTTTCTCAACATTTCCGGCGGTGCCATGATCGTTGGTGGTGCGAGCACCCTGGTGCGCATCGGTGCCGGCTACGCAAACACTGAAACCAGTGGTGCCAGCGAGATGACCCTGTCCGGCACCGGCCTCTTTGACACCCTCACCACCGGCGGCACGATCCTGCTCGGCTCGAACCTGGCGGGCAATACGGGCAGCAGCGGCACGATCCATCTCAATGGCGGCACCTTGGCAACCGGTCGCACGATCACCGGCGGCACAGTCGGTGCCTCGATCTTCAACTTCAACGGCGGCACCCTCAAGGCCAACAGCGCCAGTCTCACCCTCGCCACCAGCCTGACGACGGTGAACGTGCGCGACGGCGGCGGGGTCATCGACAGCAACGGCTTCAACCTCAGCATCAGCAAAGCGCTCGGACACTCGACGATCGATGGCGATGCCGCGATCGACGGTGGCCTGACCAAGGTCGGCAATGGCGTGCTGACCTTCGCCGGTGCCGAGGCCAACACGTACACCGGCATGACCCGCCTGCTGGCCGGCGGCCTCGACCTCGCCAAGACCGCGGGTGTGGCGGCCATCGCCGGTGATCTCACGCTCGGCGATGGCAGTGCCGGCGTGCTGCTCCGGCTGGTCAACAGCGAGCAGATCGCCGATGACAGCGTCGTGCATCTGCATGGCACCGATGCGGTGGCGGGTGTGTTCCGGCTCAACGGCAAGACCGAGACCCTCGGCGGTCTGAGCAGCACCGGCGGTGCCGGCATTGTGGAAAACGAGAGCGCCAGCAATGCCACGCTCATCCTCAACACCAGCGGCACGCAGAGCTACAGCGGCCTGCTGCGCAATGGCAGCCTCGCCGGCACACTGGCGCTGGTGAAGGGCGGCGCCGGCACGCAGATCCTCGCCAGTGCCAGTAGTCACACCGGCAGCACCACCCTCCAGGAAGGCGTGCTGCGGTTCGGCATCGATCAGGCGCTCAACAGCACCACCGCCGTGATCCTTGCCGCCGCTGGCGGCACGGCAGAACTCGACCTCGCCGGCCACACCTGGACTGCAGGGGCGCTCAGCTTTTACAATGCCAGTTCAACGGCAGCCAGCCAGGCCATCCTCCGCCTGGGGGCAGGCGGCCTGCTGACGCTCGGCACCAACCTCACGGTTAACGCTGACAACCATCCCCTCGGAGCGCTCATCACCGGCGGCACGCTCGACCTTGGCGGCGCCACGCGCACCTTCACCGTGGCCGACAGCAGCAACGCCCTTGCCGACCTCACCGTCGCCTCCGACCTGACCTCGGTGGGCGGCAACTTCGGTCTGGTCAAAGCCGGCGCCGGCACCCTGCGCCTGACTGGGGGTGTCGCCCTCACAAGCACCCTCGCCATCACCGCCGGGGCGCTGGAGGTCAGCGGCACATTGTCCACCGGCACGGCCTCCACCCAGGCCGGCACCGCCACGCCCGGACTGCTGCGCCTGCTGGCTGGTGCCGATTATGAGAGCGCCAATGTCTTCATCGGTGCCGGCAGCCTGAATGACACCACCCAAAATCGCACGGGCGCCGTGGTGCTGACCGGCGGTCAACTTGCCACCACCACCAGCAGCACCTCCGGTGGCATCGCTCTCGGTGCCGCGAGTTACGGCGGCCTCTTCCTCAAGGGCGGCACGCTGACCACCCAGCGGGTCGATTCGCAGGACGGTGCCACGGCCAGCGCGGTGGCCATCCTGCAAGTCAGTGGTGGCACCCTCAACACCGCCAGGTACATCATGTTTCGCAACCAGCGCTGGGAGTTCACCGTCACCGGCGGCGAGGTCCAGCGCACGGGCGAGCACATCGCCTTGGGTTTCCGCGGCAGCGCCGCCGCCAGTGGGGCCATGACGGTGGCCGGTGGACTGGTCAACAACGCCGGCTTCATGGTCACACTCGGCCAGCAGAACGACAACACCGCCCTTGCCACCGCCGACCTCAACCTCAACGCCGGCACCCCGATCACCAACACCAGTGCCTATTACAACGGCAGTGGTGCCGCCACGACCTCCCGCCTCAATTTCAACGGCGGCCTGCTGCGTGCCGGTGCCAACAGCTCGGCCTTCGTCAACACCAGTGGCAGCGGCGGCACAGGCACCTTCAACGTCTACGTCAACGGACCCTTCGGCGATTTCGCCGGCGGCGCCCGGATCGACACCAACGGCTACACCGTCACCCTGCCGGCCGCTCTGCTCGCCCCCAGTGGCGATGGCGTCACCAGCATCCCCGTCACCGCCGGCGGCAGCGGCTTCATCGGTGCTCCCTACGTCGAGATCAGCGGCGGCGGTGGCAGTGGTGCCACCGCCTCGGCCGTGGTCGACCTCGATCCCGCCAGCCCGACCTACGGCCAACTGCTGCGCATCCTCATCACCAACCCCGGAGTCGGCTACACCTCGGCGCCGACCTTCACCCTGATCGGCGGCGGCGGCAGCGGTGTCGCCCTCGGCACAGCCACACTCACGACCAACAGCTCCGGCGGCCTGCACAAAACCGGCAACGGCATCCTGACCCTGTCCGGCACCACAGCAAACACCTTCACCGGCGCCAGCAGCGTCACCGCCGGCGAACTGCGGCTCGGCAAAACCGCCGGCGTTACGGCCATTGGCGGAGATCTGACCATTGGCGACGGCACGGCGCCCGCCATCGTCCAACTCAACACCAGCCAGCAGATCGCTGACACCAGCCGGGTCAGCTTTGCCGGCAGTGGCGCCAACGCCGGCATCCTGCGCCTCAACAACCAGTCCGAAACCCTCGGTGGCCTGAGCAGCAGCGCCGGTGCCGGCATCGTCGAAAATGAATCCGGCAGCGCCGCCACCGCCACCCTCACCCTCAACGTCACAAGCGGCGCACTGCAGTTCGGCGGACTGCTGCGCGACGGCAACGGAGTCGGCACCGATGGCGTGCTGGCCCTCATCAAAACCGGCGCCGGCACCCAGGTGCTCGGTGGCGCCAACACCTACACCGGCACCACCACCGTCGCCCAAGGCGTACTGCAGCTTGCCACCGGCGCCAGCACGGGCAGCGGAGCGGTCAGCCTCCAAAACGGCGGCACCCTCGCAGGCACCGGCAGCGTCCGCGGCGTCAGCTTCACCGCTGCTGCGGGGGCGACGATCCACGCCGGCGATGGAGTTGCCGCGGATGATTTCGGTACCCTGCATGTCTCGCCCTTGAGCGGCTCAGGCAGTCTCGATTTTCAGGCGGGAAGCACGGTCGTGCTGGGCCTGAATCCCGGAGGCACTTCCGACCGGCTCAACATCCAGGGCACCGGATCCAACACCCTGCTCTTTCTCGGCAACCTCAGCGTCACCGCTCCGGGATTCATCCCCACCGCCCCGGCCGTGTTTGATCTGCTCGACTGGTCCGGCCTGGCCAGCGCACCCAGCTTTGCCAGCCGCTACAGCCCGGGCAGCCTATTGTATGGCCATGGCGACGAGGCTGCCGGACTGGACCTGCCCGACATCCACGGCAGCGGTTACGCCTGGGATCTCAGTCAGTTCACCGCCACCGGCAGTCTCGCCTTGGTCGTGGTGCCGGAACCCTCACGACTGCTCCTGCTCAGCCTCGCTGCTGCGCTTGTCCTCGGGCGGCGCCGGCGGGGCTGAGTTCAGTGAGAGTCCCGACCTGCTTGCCGGTGCTCCAACCCCTCTTCCTGCGCCACGGTCCTCGGGTAGTGAGGAGCTTCAGCAGCGCGTGCTGGTTTTCCGGGAGGTCTTAAAAAGACCAGTGGCTGAGGTCGCTTCCACTTTGGACGTTTAGCCTTTTTTGCGAAGGGGGCGGGGCGATTCCCAGATGCGTTCAGGGTCGTGCTCGGGGTTGGGTTCGGGCAGTTGGGCGTTGACCTGGGTGAGCCAGCTTTGCAACTGCTCATGCAGTTCGAGGGCGATGTCGGCTTCGAATTCGGCGAGGTTCATGGCTTCGCCGGGGTCGCGACGGAGGTTGTAGAGTTCGAGGCGGTCGTCCTCGTGGAAGAGCAGCAGTTTCCAGTCGCCCGAGCGCAGGGCGCTGTAGGGGGTGGCGCCGCCGGGGTGGTAGTGGGGGTAATGCCAGTAGAGGGTGTCGCGCTGCAGCAGGTCTTTTTGGGTCAGCAGGGGCAGCAGGGATTCGCCGTCGAAGACGGTCTCGGCGCCGGGGGTGACGCCGGTGGCGGCGAGCACGGTGGGGGCGAGGTCGTAACTGATGACGGGGGTGTCGCAGGTGCTGCCGGGCTCAATGACATCGGGCCAGGCGACGAGCAGGGGTACGCGCACGCCGCCTTCATAGGCGCCGCCCTTGCCGAGACGCAGCGGGCTGTTGTCGGTGGGCCCGCGTCGCCAGCCCTGAGGGCCGACGAGTTGGCTGAGGCCGCCGTTGTCGCTGGTGAAGATGAAGAGGGTGTTGTCGGCGAGGTCGAGTTCCTTGAGCACGGCGCGCAGGCGACCGACACTGTCGTCGACGCTTTCCACAAGGGCGGCATAAACGGGGTCGTGATGGTTGCCGGCGGGGCCCTTGGCACGGTACTTGGCGATGACGTCGGCCTTGGCCTGGATG
>CANNUR010000140.1 GCA_947523045.1 uncultured Prosthecobacter sp. | reverse complement strand
AGGAAACGAAACGCGCCATCGCCGACTCCGGCCTGCCGGTCGACGGCACGGTCTGCGGTCACCACTGGCAGATCCGTCACACCAGCGCCGATGCCGCCACCCGCGCCCAGGCGCTCGAACATCTCAAGACCGCCCTGCGCGACACCCGCGCCGTTGGCGGCCACAGCGTGCTGCTCGTCGTCGGCAAGGGCGAGGACGGTCCCGAGGCGGAAATCTGGGAGCGCTCGGTCGAGAACATCGCCAAGGCCGTGCCGCTGGCCGCCGAGGTCGGCGTGCAGATCGTCATCGAAAACGTCTGGAACCAGTTCCTCTACAACCACGAGGGCGGCGCCGATCAGACCGCCGACAAGTTTGTGAAGTACGTCGACGAATTCCGCTCGCCCTGGGTCGGCATGCAGTTCGACATCGGCAACCACTGGAAATACGGCAGCATGGGCGACTGGATCCGCCAGCTCGACCGCCGTGTCTTCAAACTCGACGTCAAGGGCTTCTCACGCGCCGAGGGCAAGTTCACCCCCATCGGCCAGGGCGACATCGATTACGCCGACGTGCGCAAGGCCCTGCACGAGATCAACTTCCACGGCTGGCTCGCCGCAGAGGTCGCCGGTGGCGATCTCGACTACCTCAAGGGGGTCTCCAAGGAAATGGACGAAGCCTTCGGTCTCTGACGCCATGGCCCCCGCCCTCAGCCGCCGCCGACTGCTCACCGGTGCCTGTGCGGCCGGCCTGCTCGGGTCCGCCCGCGCCGCCGACGGCCTGCGCATCGCGCCCTTCCGCTTCGACGTCACGCCGCCGCCGGGCCACCCGCTCTGCGGCGGCTGGATCACCCCGGCCGGACAGCCCGATGACCCGCTGCAGGCCATCGGCTACGTCCTGCTCGGGCTCGACGGCGGCCCGGTCGTGGTCTGCGCGGTCGACTGGACCGGCCTGCTCAATGAGGCGCACCTCGTCTGGCGACAGCGCCTGGCCGAGGCCGCCGGCACCACCCCGGACCGGGTCGCCGTGCAGTGCGTGCACCAGCACGACGCCCCCTTCGTCTGCCTGGAAACCCAGCGCCTGCTCGACGGCCTCAACGCCGGCCTGAAAAACGTCGACACCGCCTTCTTTGAAACCTGCCTCGAGCGCGGTGCCGCCGCCGTGTGCGCCGCCCTCGCCCAGGCCCGGCCGCTCACCCACATCGCCCACGCCGAGGCGCGCGTGGAAAAGATCGCCGGCAACCGCCGACTCCTGCTCGGCCCCGACGGCAAGGTGAAAAAGATGCGCGGCAGCTCCTGCCGCGACCCGGAGCTGACGGCCCTGCCCGAGGGCCTGATCGATCCCCTGCTGAAAACGGTCGCCTTCTACAGCGGCGACGAAAAGGTGGTGGCCTGCCACTACTACGCCTGCCACCCGATGAGCCACTACGGCAAGGGCAAGGTCAGCAGCGACTTCCCCGGCCTGGCGCGCCAGCGCCGCCAGCAGGAGGAGCCCGGCTGCACCCAGATCTACTTCACCGGCGCCGCCGGCAACATCGCCGCCGGCAAGTACAACGACGGCTCGCCGGAGGCGCGCGTCGCCCTCACCGACCGCCTGCACCGGGCCATGGCCACCGCCGCCGCCGGCCTGCGCCCCGAGCCGCTGACCGCCGCCGTTTGGAAAACCCATGCCTTCGTGCCGGAGGCCAACCCGGCCTTCACCCTCGCCTCGGAAACGGCGCTGATGGAGAACCCGAAAAATGCCCCGGCCAACCGCATCCGCCCGGCCATGCGGGTCGCCTGGCTGAAGCGCCTGCAACGCCGCGAGCCCATCGTGCTCAGCGCCCTCCACCTCAACGGCGCCGCCATCGTCCACCTGCCGGCGGAATCCTTCGTCGAATACCAGCTGCGCGCCCAGGCCCTGCGCCCGGGCGGCTTCGTCGCCACCGCCGCCTATGGCGATGGCGGCCCCTGGTACATCCCGACCGTCGAGGCCTTCCCCCAGGGCGGCTACGAGGTCAGCGTCGCCAATGCCGCCCCCTCCATGGACCCAGCCCTGACGGCCGGTCTGGAGCGGCTGCTGGGCTGACGCATCTTGTCCTTTCCCGACGGCTTTTTGCCCGTATGTTGGCCGCCCCTATGATCAAAGTCGGCCTCGTTTCCCTCGGTTGCGCCAAGAACCTCATCGACTCCGAAATCATGGTCGGCCACCTCCAGCAGGCTGGCATGGCCATGACCCCGGAGCCGGAGCTGGCCGATGTACTCATCATCAACACCTGCTCCTTCATCGACATGGCCAAGAAGGAGAGCGTCGGCGCCATCCATGAGGCGGTCGACGCGCGCGAGGAGTCGAAGAAGCGCAAGAAGCAGAAAATCATCGTCGCCGGCTGCCTGTCGCAGCGCTTCCGCGAGGAACTGCCCACGCTCATGCCCGAGGTCGACGCCTTCATCGGCCTCGACCAGATCACCCAGGTCGCCCCGATCATCCAGAATCTCATGGGCACCCAGGTGCAGGAAAACCTCGTCACCAAGGGCCCGCAGTACATCCCCGACTACGACACCCCGCGCTTCCGCCTGACGCCGAAGCACACCGCCTACATCAAGATCGCCGAGGGCTGCAACCACCCCTGCTCGTTCTGCATCATCCCGAAGATCCGCGGCCGCCACCGCAGCCGCAGCCAGGAAAGCATCGTCAAGGAAGCCCGCCAGCTCATCGCCAGCGGCGTCAAGGAGATCAACCTCATCTCCCAGGACACCACCTACTTCGGCATGGACAAGTGGGAGGGCGACCGCCCCAAGCCGACCTCCGGCGTCGACAGCAGCAAGGGCGAGTCCCTCTCCACCCTCATCCGCGAGCTGAACGCCATCCCCGGCGACTTCTGGATCCGCCTGCTCTACACCCATCCCGCCCACTGGAGCGATGACCTCATCCAGGCCATCGCCGAGTCGCCCAAGGTCGCCCGCTACATCGACATGCCCCTGCAGCACATCAGCGACCGCATGCTCGGCCTCATGCGCCGCGAGACCGACGGCGCCTACATCCGCGGCCTGCTCCGCCGCATCCGCGCCGGCATCCCCGGCATCGCCATCCGCACCACCTTCATCGTCGGCTTCCCCGGCGAGACCGAGGCCGACTTCAACGAACTCGTCCAGTTCATCGAGGACGAGAAGTTCGAGCGTGCCGGCGTCTTCAACTACTCCCGCGAGGAGGGCACCCGCGCCGACAAGATGGAGGGACACCTCCACCACATGACCCGCAAGGCCCGCTGGAACGAAGCCATGCGCGCCATCCAGCGCAACGTCGAGCACGTCAACCGCCAGCTCGTCGGCCGCCGCCTGCGCGTGCTCGTCGAGGAACCCGGCGTCGCCCGCGGCGAAATGGACGCCCCCGACATCGACACCACCGTCTTCGTCTCGAAAAAACTCCCCGTCGGCGAATTCGCCGAGATCGAGATCAAGGAATGGCGCGGCTACGACCTCGTGGCGGCCTGAGGCACCTGGGACACACGTTTCGACGCCGCAGAACCGGAGCGCGAGCCTGGCGAAGCCTGCTCGCTCTGAGTCGAGCACTTGGTCACCTCCCCGAAGTGACGAGTGATCTCCCCTCACACTCGCGCTCCCTCAGACCGGGGCGGGAGATTTCTTGGAAGACCGAGGGTCCAGAGCACGTCGGGGGTTCATCGAACCCGGTCGGCCCCATCTAAGTTTGGAGCTGAAGTGCGAGCTGTTAGGCGTCATCGGTTTGCCTCCTGGAAGTTGTGTTTGATCAACTGCACGGAGAAGTTTCGGTACAGGATCTTTGGGTTGCCCGGGTGCGGTGGGTAGGAGGTGTTCAGACCAAGTTTGAAGACACTCTTATCTTTGAGCGCATTCGATACATGGAGAGCTCGATCGCGAAATTTGTACGCGCCTTCGTTCCTGAGTTTTCCGTAGACGAGTAGGAAGTCATCGTGCTCTCGTAGCGCCGCGTCGAAATATTCTAGGCAGAGACAGTGAAGGAGGTCGTGTGTCGCCGACTTATTGGTATCGACGCGAGAATAGAGGTTGAGCACGAGAATGGCGGAGTACTCGCGGTGATTACGGAAGACCAGTTCCTCCAGGTAGCGCACGGTTTTATCTGCGTTCTGTTTGTCGGCGGCACTTGGGTTCTGGCCGATGACGCACAGAGTCTTGCCGGCCCGGCTAGCGAACGGCAGACGCAAGAATGCACGATGCTGCCTGCCTTCAATGAATAGCGCCTCTATCCCGGCATGGTCGACTTCGCCGAAGTGCGGAACTACGTTACCGTGCTTCATGACGCCTAACGATTCAAGTGAGACGAGACTGGCTGTTAGCCGTTCTTGCAGAGTAGCTTCCGCTCGAAGTCACCCGTTGTGGGTGCGCTAAACTTTTGCCTCTTAATGAAACCTCTAGCTTCAAGATCCTTGATCCTGACCACAACGCGAGAAATACGTGCTACCTGCTCGGTCGATTGGCTCTCGACCTTTTCGCGCAATGCAGCAACAACCCGTGAGGTGACATCAGAAGTAGCGGCGATTGTGGAGGAAGAATGGGTAGTCATGGCGATTGATGTAGTCCGTTATGAATTCAGAATACGAAAGGATCTTGCCTCGTATTTCAGTATCTGTCGAGTAATCCTCGATCTTGAGCTTCAACAGGTTCTGGATGGTCTTTACCCCGATCTTTCTGCCGTGGGAGTGCCAAATCTTATTGTCAGACAGGAGGATGGCAATCTCTTCAGCGCGTTGCTCCTTCTCTTCTTGGGTCACTTGTTGACCAATCTTTGCGGGGTTCGTCCCATGAGTCCTCCAGTCCTTAAACTTATATTCGACCAACCACTTCTTGAGAAGAGTGATGGTCAGGTTCTTTGCTTGTTCAAAGCGGCTGAGCATGGCTAAATCCAGATTCTGGAGGATTACCAACTCCGCGTCGGTGAGCGTGCCATTGGCTGACTTCTCAATCATCTTCTCGACTTGATCAAGATATCCCAACGCAGGAACCCAATCCTTACCGTTATTGACTTGAGGGTCAATCGGACCAAGCGAGGAAGTATAATCCATATAAATTGCATCGCCAGACGACGCAAAAATTGTTCCAGCGGACATCGCCTCGTCAGGGATAATAAAAAGCACCTCGCGGTAGTGATAGCGAACTATCTCGACGAGTTTCTCGACCGTCTCAGCACTACCTCCGGGCGTATTCAGAATAATTGCAATGCGGTCTTGCGCTAGGTTATCGGACTTGAGGTCTTCGATAAACTCTCTGAAGCGCTTCTCCACCGACGGGAAAATCGGCCCATGAAAGAGCATTACGTCTGCATTGATATGCTTCTCCAACGCAATGATACGATCTCTCGCTGTTTCACGAATGTGTGTGTCAAATTCTCGCATAGGTCTTGGTCTGATATTTATTCGGAGAACAGCATCCTTCAGCCTCCCGTTGCCAGAACCCGTTCGGACACACCTAGGCTTGGCACGGACCAAGGCCGCCCGGATGGGCAGACTTCGTCGTTGAAAACGTACATGGTTGAAGGCTCTCCGACATGGGCCAGCCCGTCAAGAAAAAGATGCAGCCAGCCCCCGGCGACCGGAAAGCTTAGGCTTGGGCAAGTGGCTGTGGTTTGAACGGCAGATGGCCCGGTTGGAAACCGATCCCACGGCCCAAAGTAGGCGCGTTCGCCAGAACGTCGGATCAGGAAGGTGCTGCCATCCCATGCGCCCAAGCTCCGCTGTCTGGCGACGGGCCTACACCGCCCCCAAACGCAAACCGGCCAAGGCGCGGGGCCTTGGCCGGTGGGGGTTGCGTTGTCTGCCGGGCCGCTGCCTCGGGTCACGGCGACATCTTGACGGCTTCGTCGCTCCAGGGGCCTTCGCCCTGGGTGCCGAGGGCGCGGACGCGGAAGGTGTAGACCCTGCCGGGGGTGTGGCCGGTGCTGATGCAGCGGGCCTGCTTGAGAATCTTCACCTGCTGCCACGCCTGCGGCGCGTCGTGCTCCCGGCACTCGACAATGTAACTGCTGGCCCCTCGGACCACCTCCCACCGGAGCTGGATCTGACCTGCCATGGCCGACATCGTCGCCCGCAGGTTCGCCGGCGCAGGCAGCGGACCGACCGGACTGCGCGGGCTGCGCAGCGGCAGCCCCGTGGTAGCCAGGGCGGCGAGGTTGTTCGGGGTCGTCGCCTCACAATGATGCGCCCGGGCCATGAGCATCAGCTCCCAGTCGGCCATCCGCGCCGCGCGGGTCGCGAGAGCGGCCCTCCAGGCATTTTCCGCCATCCTGGCCGCCTCCGCCGCCGACTGCAGGGCCTGCTGCGCAGCGAGAAACTGCGCATCGGTCGGCACCCGGGTGGCCTCCGGATAGTGGGGATTGCCGTCCATGGCCCTGAGGTGGGCCGCGCCCATGGCCAGCTTCTGCAGGATGCTCTTCCTGCGCAGCTCGAGTTTGAAAGCGATCATGAGGAGGTGAGAAGGACTCGACGGCACCCCAGCCCACCCCGTGAAGGGCCCGCACTGCGATGCAGCACCGCCAGCCAGAACCCTAGCGACATCCACCCAGATTCATCAAGGATTTTTTTAGCCGGCACCGCAAATCCGTTTATTTTTAGATCGGATCCATCTGGATCAACCGGCCAAACCGCCCATCAAACCCGCCCCTCAAGCCTGTCCCCCGCCCAAATCTGCCAGATTCATGGGCCAACCAAGCTTGTCACCCCGGCATGTCTGCCAGATTCACCGGCACACCAAGCTTGCTACCCCGGCATGTCTGCCAGATTCACGGGCACCTCAAGCTTGTCACCCCGGCATGTCTGCCAGATTTACGGGCACACCAAGCTTGTCACCCCGGCATGTCTGCCAGATTCACGGGCACTACAAGCTTGTCACCCCGGCATGTCTGCCAGATTCACGGGCACCTCAAGCTTGTCACCCCGGCATGTCTGCCAGATTCACGGGCACTACAAGCTTGCTACCCCGGCATGTCTGCCAGATTCACGGGCACTACAAGCTTGCTACCCCCTCTTGTCTGGCAGATTTGCCGGTACCTCAAGCTTGTCCCCCGCACAAAACTGCCCGTTTTCCGGGCATTCCGAGGCCATCCCGCCCCCAAAACCGCCCGTTTCCCGGTCATTCAGCGCCATTTCCGCCCTTTTCCGTGCTTTCGGCACCTGTGACGCACGTTTCGACGCCGCAGGGCCGGAGCGCGCGCATGGCGGAGCCTGCTCGCTCAGGGATCCAGCGCGTGACCCCCTCCCCGGGCGAGTGACCTCCGGCACACTCGCGCTCCTTCAGACCGCCGTCTGGCGACGGCGCCTACACGGACCGATACCACGGCGCCGGCGCAGCGGCGCCCTACCCGTTCCCCTTCGTGCTATTCGTGCCATTCGTGGTTCCAAAGCCTGGCCCCTCAGAAGAAGCGGGCAGCCACTATCCGCGCTCCCCTCATCAACCTCCCCTGCAGCGGCGTGGAGCTACACAGACCGCATTCTCGCCGGCTACTTGCCCTATGAATCCTTGCGCGGCACCGGCGGTCTGAACTCATAAACGTTTCGCAAGGCTAGACTCTCGTGAATCCCCAGCGATTGACGAAGCCGAATGA
>CANNUR010000139.1 GCA_947523045.1 uncultured Prosthecobacter sp. | reverse complement strand
GCCTCAAGAAGCAGCAGGTCACCGCCAAGGAGGAGATCGCCAAACTCGAGGCCGAACTCAAGGCGCGCAAGGTGCCCGAATCGAAGAAGGTGCCGCCGGTCGTGGTCCAGCCCTCGGGCTCGGGCATGAGCGACAGCACCAAGGTGTACTTCGTCGAGTGCAGCGCCGGCGCACTGAAGATCCTCGGCGCCTGGGGCGAAGACTACCGCCTCGGAGCCACCCCGGAGATCGTCGTCGCCGACGCCGCCTACAACCATTTCCTCTTCGAGGTGGCCAAGGACAAGAACTCGCTCATCCTCTTCCTCATCCGCGACGACGGTCAGGGGCCCTTCAACAATGGCGCCGGCCGCGCCGAGGGTGATTACAAGATCCGCATCGGCAAGCTGCCCATCCCCGGCCGCGGCCAGCTCGACCTCGCCCTCTTCGAGAAATATCGCGGCAAAATCGATCCGCCCGTGCCGGGTGCGCCCGTGCCCGCCCCGGCACCCAACCCCTGATCCCCGACGCGCATGGCCAAAAGAAAGCAGGATTCCTCCGAGCTGAACCTCGACTCGCTCATGGACGCCGTGACGAACGTCGTCGGCGTGCTCATGATCGTCTTCATCATGCTCGCGGTGAACACCGCCAAGATGGTGCAAAAAATCCTCAGCGACCTGCCGCCCGTCACACCCGAGGAGCACCAGAAGATGGTCGAGCAGGTCAAGGCCCTGCCGCCGCCGCCCGCCGACCCGGAAAAGATCGCGGAGGACAAGAAGAAGGCCGAGCAAGATCTCAAAAAAATCGTCGAGGAACTGCGTACCATCGACACCAGCGAGATGGCCTCGCGCATGAAGTTCATGGACCTCGACAGTTTCCGCAAAAAGCTCGAGGAGGCCAAGCAATTGCGCGAGAAGGAAAAGGTCGAGGTCGACAAGCTGATCACTGAGATCGAGCGCCTGAAGGCCCTGCTCGACGAGACGCCGGTCTACCAGCCGCCGCCACCCACTTACGTCCGCCTGCCCAACCCGCGCCCCTACCCGAAGGAGCCGAACGAGACGCGCGTGCTCGTCGCCCGCCAGGGCGTTCTACACTTCAACCAGCGCGACTTCCTCCAGCCCATCCTCGACGGCCTGGAAAAGGCCAAGAGCCAGCTCTACTACAAGGAAGCCAAGATCGAACCCTTTGCCGACATGCTCGGCAAGATCTACGGCTCGCCCGCCGCCGCCCAGCAAGCCTGGCCGGAAATCGCCCCCTTCGTCGGCACCTTCCAGATGGAATTTGTCGCCGTCGCCCACAAGACCCTGACCGCCGCCGGCCTGCCCGCCAACCGCCAGGCCCTCTCCGCCCTCGGCGACATCTCCATTGCCGTGCGTTCCAACCCGGGTGCGGTTGCCGAGGCCCTGGTCGCCGCCACCAAAGGCGACTTGACCAAGTGGACTGCCCTGGATCCTTCGCGCGACCCCACCAAACCAACGATCCAGGCCGTGGCCGGTGCCGGCAAGGTCACCTTCACCTGGGGCACCCGCGCCACCGAGGTCAAGGCGAACCCACGTGACATCCACAACTACTTTGTCAAGGATCTCGCCGACACGAGCGGCATCAAGGACCGGAGCAAGGAACGCACGATCTACGATGCCTTCGCGATCCGCTCAATGCTGGAGCGCGCCGCCAGCAACCCTACCTTCAGTGG
The DNA here is from genome assembly GCA_947523045.1 of uncultured Prosthecobacter sp. Lineage (GTDB taxonomy): Bacteria > Verrucomicrobiota > Verrucomicrobiia > Verrucomicrobiales > Verrucomicrobiaceae > Prosthecobacter. The sequence continues at coordinate 5,884 of CANNUR010000139.1, read as the reverse complement.
CCCCTTCACCCTGGTGCCGGTGATCCGCCCTGGTTCCACCCTCGTGCAGATGCAACTCACCCCCAAGGCCGGCGGTGGCGAAACGCTCGACCAAATGCGCAACGAGGGCTCAAACTATCAGCGCATGCTGCGCCAGCTCAAGAGCGATCCCAACGGCGTTGCCGTCTATCAGGTGATGACCAATGCCTTCGACACCTACCTCGAGGCGCGCAAGATCGCCGACGACATCGGCGTCGCCGCCACCTGGGAATTCCTCGCCAGCCTCGACCTGACGATCAACGTCAACGGCTACGAGGTCCAGCGCTTTGCCCTGGCACCGGTGCAGCGACCGGCCAAGGCCGGCGAAATCCGCATCACGGCCCCCAAGAAGTCGCTCGACTGATTCAGCCGTCGCGGTCGCCTGAACCACGCCCAGGCGGCGTGGTCGAAACCGTCAGGCTGGCTCCAACCCGAGTTCGCGCCGCACCCGGCGCACGCCCTCAACCAGGGCTGCCAGCTTGCGCCGCGACGCCCAGCGCGCGGTTTGACTCAAGCCGCAGTCGGGGGCAAAAACGAGTCGCTCCGTCGGCGCGTGCCGCAGGCAGGCGCGCACCGCCTCCGCCACCTGCTCCGGCGTCTCGATGTGGTAGCTCTTGACGTCAATGACCCCGACCGCCACGTCCATGCGCGCCGCAATCGCGGCAATCACCTCCAACTCGGCAAACTCACGGCTCGCCATCTCGACGTGCATCTCGTCGCAGTGCAGGTCAAGAAAGGCGGGAAACAGCGGCGCATAGCGGCGCGGCCCCACCGCCCGCCCCTTGTAATTGCCGAAGCAGAGATGCGTGCACAGGCGCGTGCGACCGTAACCGGGCTCGACCGTGCGGTTGAACAGATCCACCAACCGGCCCGTGTCCTCGCGGTGGCCGTAGCAGCTCATGCTCGGCTCATCGACACAGATCTCCTCGGCACCGGCGGCGACCAGGGCCTCGATCTCCGCGCGCACGATCGGCAGCAGCGCCTCGGCGATGGCATGACGGTCGGGATACTGCCGGTTCGGCAGCAGCCGGCCGCTGAGCGTGAACGGCCCGGGCACACTCACCTTGAGCCGGCGACCGCTGCTACCGGCCAACCGGCGCAGTCGCTCGAATTCGGCGACCGCCCCCAAGCCGCGTGGTGCCGCCAGTTCACCCGTGATCTCGTGCCGGCCACGCTGGTCATGGGCGGGAGGGCCAAAGCGCCGCGGGCTCGCCGGCTCCAGGGAAATCCCCTGGAGAAAGCCGTAGAACGACAGGTTGAAATCGAACCGCGTCGGCTCGCCGTCGGTGATGACAGCCAACCCGGCGGCCAGCTGATCCTGAATCGCCACCATGGCGGCGTCCTCCTGCATCTCTTCGAGGTCGTCTCGACCAAAGGCGTCGAGCCGGCCGGCAGCGAATTCCAGCCAGCCCGGAAAGGGGTAGCTGCCGATGACCGAGGTGCGCAGGGGCTGGGCGTTCATGAACGAAGGCTAAACGCTGCCTCCACACGACGTCAAACCCGGGGTGCATAGTGCAACTCGCGGGGCGGGAAAGACCAGCGGCCATTCCGCTTTGACTCGCTCCGGCTTCCCTTCACTGTGCCGGCATGAAAGCACTTGTCCTTCTGCTTGCCCTGCTGCCCTGGCTGCTCGCCGCCCAGCCCGCCAATGTCATCGTGCTTTTCGCCGACGATCTCGGCTGGGGTGATCTCGGCTGCCAGGGTTCGCCGGTGATCCGCACCCCGCATCTCGACCGCATGGCCGCCGAGGGCCTGCGCTTCACCGACTTCTATTCCGCCGCCGAAGTCTGCACGCCGAGCCGGGCCGCCCTGCTCACCGGTCGCTACCCGATCCGCAGCGGCATGTGCGCGATGCCCCAGGCCCCGCGGCGCGTGCTCTTCGGCGACTCCAAGGGCGGCCTGCCGCAGACTGAACGCACGCTCGCGCGAGTCCTCAAGGATCAGGGCTATGCCACCGCCCACATTGGCAAGTGGCACCTCGGCATCCATGAGGGGGGCCGCCCGCTCGACCACGGTTTTGATCACAGCTTCGGCCTTCCCTACTCGAACGACATGGACGCCCGGCCCGGTCTGCCCAAGGGATCGACCGGTTCGCCCAATCCGCCGCCCGACGGCTGGAACGTGCCGCTGCTGCGCGACGGCAAGGTCATCGAGCAGCCGGCCGTGCAGACCACCCTGGCGAAGCGCTACACCGAGGAAGCGGTGAAGTTCATCACCAGCCAGAAAGGCAAGCCCTTCTTCCTCTACCTCGCCCACACCTTCCCGCACGTGCCGATGTTCGCCTCGCCCGCCTTCCAGGGTACCAGCCGCGCCGGCAGCTACGGTGACGCCGTCGAGGAACTCGACTGGAGCACGGGTGAAATCCTCGAAACCCTGCGCCGTGAAGGCCTGGCCGAAAACACCCTCGTCGTCTTCACCAGCGACAACGGCCCCTGGCTCATCATGGGCAGCCAGGGCGGCAGCGCCGGCCCGCTCAAGGACGGCAAGGGCAGCACCTGGGAGGGCGGCATGCGCGTGCCCGGCCTGTTCTGGATGCCCGGCCGCATCCGTCCCGGCGTCACCTCGCAACCCGCCAGCGCCCTCGACCTCCTCCCCACCGCGCTCGCCCTCGCCGGCGCGCCGACGCCCGCCGGAGTCGAACTCGACGGCCGCGACCTCTCGCCGCTGCTCCTCGATGGCGCGCTGCTGCCCGAACGGCCGTTCTTCTATTACCGCGGCGATCAAATTTTCGCCGTTCGCCTCGGCGAGTGGAAGGCCCATCTCAAGACTCAGATCGGCTACGGCCAGCCAAAGGCCGAGATCCATGCCACGCCCCTGCTCTTCCATCTCGGTCGCGATCCCTCGGAAAAGCGCGACCTCGCCGCCAGCCACCCGCAGGTCGCCGAACGCCTGCGCGCCCTCGCCGATGCCCAGCGCACCGCCGTTGTACCCGGCGTGCCGCAGCTGCACTGATCCAAGGCAAGACCCCGACATCTGCTGCGTTCCCCCATGCCATGCTCCGTCCGCTCGCCCTTCTGTTCGCCGCCCTGCTGCCCGCCGTCGCCGCCGACCGCCCCAACCTGATCTGGATCATGGCCGACGACCTCGGCTGGGGTGACCTCGGCTGCTACGACCAGAAAGTGATCGTCACACCGAACCTGGACCGCATGGCGAGCGAAGGCCTGCGCTTCACCCACTATTACGCCGGCGCCACCGTCTGCGCGCCCTCGCGCAGCGTGCTGATGACCGGCCTGCACCATGGCCACACCCGCGTGCGCGGCAATGCCGGCCAGACCAATCCGGCGGCACAGGCCCTCAAGGAAGGCGATGTCACCGTCGCCCGCGTGCTGCAAAAGGCCGGATACAAAACCGCCCTCATCGGCAAGTGGGGCCTCGGCAATGTCGGTGCCGCCGAAACTGGCCTGCCGCGCAGGCAGGGCTTTGACGAATTCTACGGTTACCTCAGCCAGCACCACGCCCACAATCACTTCCCCGACTACCTCTGGCGCAACGAAACCAAGGAGCCCCTGTCCAACGTCATCGTGCCGGTCGGCGAGGACGGCGCCGGTTACGCCACCGATGCCGTCCACTTCGCCGACGACCTCTTCGCCGAGGAAAGCCTGAAGTTTGTCAACGAGAACCGCAACCGCCCCTTCTTCCTCTACTGGAGCCCGGTCATCCCGCACGCCAACAACGAGCGCGCCCGCCTGCTTGGCGACGGCGCCCAGGTGCCCGATTACGGTCCCTACGCCGACAAGGACTGGCCACCGCAGGACAAGGGCCAGGCGGCGATGATCACCCGGCTCGACAGTTACGTCGGCCGCCTGCTCGAGCGCCTGCAGCAACTCGGCCTGGCGGAGAAGACACTGGTCATCTTCACCAGCGACAACGGCCCGCACAACGAGAGCAAGCACGACCTCACGCGTTTCCTACCCTCCGGCCCCTTCACGGGCATCAAGCGCAGTCTGACCGATGGCGGCATCCGTGTGCCCTTCATCGCCTGGTGGCCCGGCAAGGTGAAGCCGGGCGCGACCGATCACGTCGGCTACTTCCCCGACTTCCTGCCCACCGCTGCCGAACTCGCCGGCGCGCCGGCACCGGAACAAACCGACGGACTCAGCCTCGTGCCGCTGCTGGCCGGGCGGCCCCAGGAGCAGAAGACCCACGAGTTTCTGTACTGGGAATTTCATGAAGGCGGCTTCAAGCAGGCCGCCCTGTATCAGGGCCGCTGGAAGGGCCTGCGCAGCGGCGGACCGGACGCGCCGGTCAAGCTGTACGACCAGCAAAACGATGTCGCCGAACTCAACAACGTCGCCGCCGCCCATCCCGAGATCGCCGCCAAAATCAGCGCCTACCTCCAAACCGCGCGCAGCGAACTGCCCGAGTGGGAACCGCGCTGGCAGCCCGCCGGCAAAAAGAAGACGAAGTAATCGACGGCCCTGCGGCCGCCGCCGATGCAGGACACCCGCCAGCTGGGCCGGCGGGTGTCAACCTGGCGGTCCAGCCACCTCAGCGGCCCTGGACGAATTCCTCCATCAGATCCATCGCCTTGACGATGAGATCCGGCGCGGTCGCGTAGCAGCAGCGGACAAAGCCTTCGCCAGCCCTGCCGAAGGCGTTGCCGGGCACGACGGCGACGCTCTTCTTCTCGAGCAGGCCGATGGCGAACTCTTTGCTGGTCATGCCGGTCGGCCGGATGTCCGGGAACACGTAGAAGGCGCCGCCCGGATTGAAGCAGGGCAGGCCCATGCCGTTGAGGCGGGAGACGATGAGGTTGCGCCGCTGCTCGTAGCTCTGGCGCATCTCCTCGTAGGCGGAGGGCCCCATTTTGAGCGCCTCCAGACCCGCGACCTGGCTCATGATCGGCGCGCAGAGCATGCAGTACTGGTGGATCTTCATCATCGCCTCGCGCAGAACGGCGGGTGCACAGGCGTAACCCAGGCGCCAGCCGGTCATGGCAAAGGCCTTGCTGAAACCGTGCAGCAGGATGGTGCGCTCGCGCATGCCGGGGAACTCGACAATGCTGCGGTGCTGTCGCTGGTCGTACAGCAACTCGCAGTAGATCTCGTCGGTGATGACAATGAGGTCATGCTTCACCGCCAGCGCGGCGATCTTCTCCAGTTCCTCGGGCGGCATGATGCCGCCGGTCGGATTGGTCGGGAAATTCATCGCCAGCACCTTGGTGCGCGGTGTGATCGCCCGCTCGACGTCCTCGGCCATGAGCGCGAACTGGTTTTCCTCGCGCGTCTCGACGACCACCGGCACGCCATAGGCCATCTTGATGCCCGGGCTGTACGACACGTAGCAGGGCTCGTGGTAGATCACCTCGTCGCCCGGATTCAGCAGGGCGCGAAAGGCCAGGTCGAGCGCCTCGGAAACACCGACCGTGACGAGAATCTCCGTCTTCGGGTCGTAGCGCACCCGGAACTGGTTCTGCACGTAATCGCTGATGGCGATGCGCAGGGATTCCAGACCCAGGTTCGAGGTGTAGGTTGTGTGCCCCTTTTCGAGCGAACGAATCGCCGCCTCGCGGATCGGCCAGGGGGTGGGTTTGTCCGGTTCACCAACGCCGAGCGAAATCACATCCGAACGGCCGATGACCAGTTCGAAGAAATCACGGATGCCAGAGCGGGGAAGATCGCGGACCTGGGTGCAAAGTTTGCTGTCGTAGTCCATGAGGGGCGGGTATCACGGACTGACGGGCAGGCGCTCTTCATCGTCGCCAGGATTGACGAGGAAGCCGGACTGCTTGTAGGCCTTGAGCTGGAAGTGGGTGGCGGTGGAGAGGATGCCGCCGAGCGTGCTGGTCTGGTGCGGCGACGCCGAGGCCGAACACGATGTAGCGATGGCAATAGCCGACGCCATCGTCACCGCATCCCGGCTCGCC
>CANNUR010000138.1 GCA_947523045.1 uncultured Prosthecobacter sp. | reverse complement strand
GATTCGGCTCGAGCCGCCGCCGAGTTCGTAGCCGTTGAGCACGACGTCGTAGGCTTCCGCCCGCACCTTGCCGTAGTCGCCGGCGTCGAGCAGCGGCACGTCCTCGGCCTTGGGACGGGTGAAGGGATGGTGCACGGCCACCCAGCTCTGGTCCTCGGGGCTGTAGGCAAGCAGCGGGAAGTCGACGACCCAGAGGAAGTTGAGCGCCTCACTGCCCTTGGTCAGCTCCTGCATCGCGGCGATCTCCAGGCGCACGCGGCCGAGGATGTTGCAGGCCTCATCCCAGGTGCCGGCGTAGAAGAAGACGATGTCGTTTTCCTCGACGTTGAGCTTGGCCAGCAGCGCGGCCTTTTCGGCCTCGCCGAAGAACTTCCACAGGGGGCTCTTGTACTCGAGCACGCCCTCGGCGTTGCGCTCGACCTTGATGAAGGCGAGCTGCTTGACCTTCATGCCTGCCTGGATGGCGAGCTCGTTGAGGCGGATCATCTGGCCGGTGGTGATGCCGGCGAAGCCCTTGGCGTTGATGGCGCGGACGACGCCCCCGTTCTCCAGGGTGGTGCGGAAGATCTTGAACTCCGAGGCTGCAAAGACGTCGGCCATGTCGGTGATCTCCAGGCCGAAGCGGGTGTCCGGCTTGTCGGAGCCGAAGCGGTCCAGCGCCTCCTGGTAGGTCATGCGCGGGAAGGGCAGGGGAATGTCGACGCCGCGGCCGGCCTTGAACATGGCGGCGAGCAGGCCCTCGACCAGGCCGAGGATGTCCTCCTGGCCGACGAAGCTGGCCTCGATGTCGATCTGGGTGAATTCGGGCTGGCGGTCGGCGCGCAGGTCCTCGTCGCGGAAGCAGCGGGCAATCTGGAAGTAGCGCTCCAGGCCGGCGACCATGAGCAGCTGCTTGTACTGCTGCGGCGCCTGCGGCAGGGCGAAGAACTTGCCCGGGCTCAGGCGGGCCGGCACCAGGAAGTCGCGCGCGCCCTCGGGGGTCGGGTTCGACAGGATCGGCGTTTCCACCTCGATGAAGCCGGTGGCGTCAAGGTAGTTGCGCGCGGCGTTGGTGATCTTGTGGCGCTGGCGGATGTTGCGGTTCATGCGCTCGCGGCGCAGGTCGAGGTAGCGGTACTTCATCCGCAGGTCCTCGTTCGACAGCTCGCGGTCGAGCTGGAAGGGCAGCACCTCGGCCTTGTTGAGGACGGTGCACTCGGCGACGACGACCTCGACCTCGCCGGTGGTGAGCTTGGCGTTTTCCGTGCCGGCCAGGCGGCGCTCGACGCGGCCGCGGATCTGCAGCACGTCCTCCTCGCGCAGGTTATGGCTGAGGGCGGCGAGTTCGGCGTTTTCCTCCGGGCGGAACACCGCCTGAGTCAGGCCCTCGCGGTCGCGCAGGTCGATGAAGATGACGCCGCCGTGGTCGCGCGCGGAATTCACCCAGCCGCACAGCGTGACGTTCTGGCCGATGTGTTCGGCGCGGATGGCGTTGCAGTGGAGGGAGCGGTAGGCGTTGGGGATCATGGCGGCAAGGGGGCGGAAAATCGGGGAAAACCGCCGGAGTGCAAGGTGGAAACACATTCCGGGCTGCACGGGCACCCGAAAGCGGCCGCGGCTTCAGCCGCAGGGGCGCGCGGAGCACGAGGGGGGGGCGAAGGTTTGGACCGGAGCGCGCGTGTGTCGAAGACCACTCGCCACTTTGGGGAAGCCCACGCCCCAGACTCAGAGCGGGCAGGCTGCGCCATGCGCGCGGCCCGGGCTGGCTTGACAGCAAGCGGCGGAGCGGCGAGATTGAACATGTGAGCGCGAAAAAAAAGAGTTCCCCGGCGAGGCTCCAGGAGAGCACCGTCAAGGGCATTCGCTTGAAGCCTTGCGCGACCGATTACGCGACCTTTGTGCGCGTGACCTCGCAGGTGCTGGGGGCGACCGGACCCGCCGCGCACAAGACGAAGCCGAACGAGCGGTTCTTGTCGCTCGTGAATTTGGGTTCCTGAAGTGCGTCCCGCAAACCTGGGCGCAGTTTTGTGAGGAGTTTTCCGATTTGCATTATGGCACTGAGCATGCCGTTGAGTCTCTGCCTGCCGAGCGATGCATGGCGAAACTCACCGTGCCGCCCAAATTCGGTCTGATCCCAAGGGTGCTGACCCATCCCGTGCCCAACCTGCGCGGGGAACCAGGCTCACGACAGGCGATTGAATTCGTTCCGGCAACCCCTCTGGAGTACCTGGAACGCTGGATCGCAGCCAACGAGGTGCTGGGAGATGCCGTGCGACTCACTGCCGTGATTCGCTGGGCGGATGGCCAGGTTTCCTTTGCCATTCGACAGCCGCACTATGCCGGGATGCCGGCCTCGGAATGGGAAATTGAAGCGGGTTTCCGCGCCGACGGCTGGACGCCAATCCGCGATCCCAGCGGTCAGCACCGGTTGTTCTATCACCACGCCTGGCAGGTGCTGGCCATCGATGCCCTGCCTCGCAACTGCTACATCCGCGACGGTGCCCTGCAACCCTTCGACGTCATCCTCTGCCGGCCGGATCCCGAACTGGAGCGATATTTGAGCCTCTATCCCACCGACGAATGAGCGTTTTAAGCCCCGGTTTCAGCCCAGCCGCGTTTCCTTGGCACCGAGGCCGGCGTAGTCGGCGGGGGTGCAGGTCAGGACGATGACCTGCAGGCCGCGGCTGGCGGCGAGGTCGAGCATGCGCAGGAGTTTTTGCACGCGCTCGGGGTCGGAGTGGGCAAAGGCGTCGTCGAACACCAGCGGCAGGCAGCCGTCGTGGGCTTCGGCGAGGATTTCCGCCATGGCCAGGCGGAAGGCGGCGGCGACCTGTTCGCGGGCGCCGCCGCTGAGTTGATCGAAGCCGGTGGCCCCCTGGGCACCGCGGCCGAGGGCGAGACCGGTGAAGGCACCGTCCTCCAGACGCAGGCTCAGGCTGGCCTCGGGACCGAAAACGCGCTGCAGGTAACCCGTGGCACGTTCGGCCAGCGGCCGGGTGAGTTGGTCGGACAGGGCCTGGCGCTCCTCGGTGAAGAGTTCATGCAGGCGACGCTGGGCGGCGGCGCGCCGGGCCAGACCGTCGTATCGGGCGCGGGCGGCGTCGAGCCGCGCCTGGGCGGTTTTCAGCCCGGCGACCGGGTCGCTGCCACCGTCGGCGCGCAGGCGACCGGTGCTGTCGGCCTGCTGGCGCAGGGCGTCGTCGCGCTTCTCCTGCTGCTGGCGCAGGGAGCGGTCCAGTCGCTGGCGGTCGGCGGCGAGGTCTTCCGGAGCCAGTTTGGCCAGGGCCGTTTGCCGCTCCTGCAGCGCGGCTTCCGCCATCCGCCGGGCCTGTTCGGCGGCAGCCAGGGCCTGCACGCGGGTGGCATCGTCGCCCAGCTCCTCCAGTTGCAGCCGCAGCCGGCTTTCCAGGTCGTTGATTTCGGTTTCGGCGGTGCGCAGGCTTTCCGCCAGCGTCTCGGTCTGCTGCTCGGCTTCGCGGCTGCGTCGCTGGGCAGAAGCTTGGGCGGCGCGGGCGGCGACTTCGGCACGTTCGGCTTGGTCGACCGCGGCTCGTGGGTCGGTCGCCTCCGTTTCCGGGGCACCCAAAGCCGCCAGCATCGTGGCCCGGCGTTCGCATTCGGCCTCGGCGGCGGAGAGCGCCTGCCGCGCCTGCGCCAGGGCGGCATCCACCTTGTCGGCGGCGAGGCCGCGCAGTTCGCTGTCGATCTCGCGCAGCTCACTCTGCAGGGTCTCGCGCCGGCGCAGCAGGGTCCTGGCCTCGGCGACCGAAGCCACGGCATGGCGGGCGAGTCGGCTCTGCAATTGCTGCTGCGCTTGCTCGCGGTTGCGTCGGGCATCTTCCAAGCCGGTGCCGCCGCCGGGCCTCAGGCGCAGGCGGGTGCCCTCGCCAATCTGGATTTCCACGCTCTCGGCGACGATGCGGGTTTCGCCGGGGGCGAGGATTGCGCCGGCGAGGCGCACCGGCACATCGGCGGCGAGCACTTCCAGGCCCGCGGCCATGCCGTCGAGGCTGGCTTCGGCGCGGGCGACCGCCTGCTCGGTCGCCTGCAGGGCTTCGACAGTTGCGGCATCCAAGGCGGGCAGGGCGGCGAGCTCCTGCTGCAGGCGGGTTCGTTTTTCCCGTGCCTGCTCAACCTTGGTGGCGCGCGTGTTGAGGTCCTCGACCTGCAGGCGACGCTCCTCGGCCTGCTGGCGGGCGAGGGCAAGATCGAGACGGGCACGGGCAAGCAGCAGGGCCTGGCTGGCCTGCTGCAGGGTTTGGTCGGCCTGGGTGGCGGTCTCGCGCAGGCTCAGCAGGACCTGCTGGGCGGCTTGCAGTTTTTCGCGGCCAGGAGCCAGGCTTTCGCGCCGGCGGACCAGTTCGGCCCGTGCCTGGGTCAGGCGTGTTTCGCCGCCGGCGAGGCGCTGGTGTTCGCGGACAGCGTCCTCGACGGCACGCTGGGCGGCATCGACCTCGCGTTGCCGGGCGGCGATCGCCTGTGTACGCTCCTCGAGGTGGCGCTGTTCGGTCAGCAGGCTGCCCAGCGCCGCTTCGGCCTCGGCCAGGCGCAGGCCGGATTGCTGATGCTCCGTGAGAGCCCGTTCGAGGTTGGCCAGACTGGCGGCGGCCTCCGTCGCGGCGGTGGCGGCTTCGTCGAGTTCCTGGCGGGCGCGGCCAAGCTCGGACTGCGCGCGCGGCGTGCCGTTTTGGGTGAAGGTCTGCTCGACGAGTTCCGCAAAGTGCGCGGCGAGGCGGTGATCGGTTTCCGACTGGGCCAGCGCGGCGCCACCCTCGTCCTGGAGATGGCGCAGCAGGCGGTCGCGCTCGCCCTGGGCGGTGTCGAGCGGATTGTCGCCGGAGCGCCCCTGCACGATCCACAGGTGTGCCCAGGCCTCGTGGATTTTGCTGGCCTTGGCGTGCGGCGTGCCGGTGAGTTCGGCGAGCTGGGCCTCGGCCTCGTCGTTGCTCCAGGTCGGGCCACCGTGGCGGGTCAGGCGGGTGCTGCCACTGGCGCCCTTGAACTGCTTGAGCAGGGTGTGGCGGGCCCCGTGCGCGGTGAATTCCACCTCGACCTCCGGCTTGCCGTCGTGCAGCGTCGAGACCATTGCGCGGTGCGCCTCGGTGTTGCCCTTGGCACTCAGGAAAAAGGCGCGGTGCACGGCCTCGACCAGGGTGCTCTTGCCGGATTCATTGGGTCCGCCAATGAGCGTGCGCTGGTCGTCGAACACCACCCGGCACTCGCGGTGCAGGCGGTAGTTGCGGACGGTGACGGCGTGCAGGCGCATGGCAGGTCAGGCGGCGGCGTGAAGTTCGCGCAGGGCGGCGAGGGCGGTGGCGGCGACCTCGGGATCGCTGCTGCGGCTTTCCTCGAGCAGGCGACCGGCGATGCGGGCGGCGAGCGGGGCGTCGCTGCGCTCGGTGAGCGCCTGCAATTCTTCGGCGTTCGGGGTCAGTCGCACCTCGTCGTGCAGGCGCAGCCGCAGCAGGCGCGCACGCCAGGTGTCGAGTCGCTGGTCCAGTTGAGAACGGGCGCTCATGCCCAGACTGCCACGCAGGGTGAGGCGGACCAAATCCTCGCCGGCGCGCAACTGGGTAGCCTCCGCCAGCACGGTCTCAAGTCGCTCCAGATCGTCGTCAGCGGTGAAATCAAACTCAAGGTTGTGCCAGCGCAGCCGCCCCGTTTTCACCACTTCCACACGCGGCGCGCCACCGCGCTCCGGCGTGATCATCAGGCCGTGCCCGGGTTCGTTGTTGCGCGGAAAGCGGTCGGGCTCCGGTGTGCCGGCATACCAAGCCTTCGGACCGACCTGCTTCAGGCCGTGCCAGTCGCCGAGGGCAACATAGTCGATTTCCTCCAGCGGCAGACGGTCGAGCTCAAGGCGGTTGCTGGCGCCGTCGGCTTCATCGTCGTCGCCGGCGGGGCCGAACTCCTGGACGCTGCCGTGGGCGAGCACGATCCGCGGCTTGGTGCCGAAGGCGCTGAAATCGAGGCTGCGCAGCCAGGCGGTCGTGTCCTGGAGTTCATGGCGGCGCAGCAGCGGGCAGGGCAGCAGCACCACGTCTTCCAGTTCGACCGGTTCCGGTCGCAGCAGGACATTCAGGTTGCTCGCCAGCGCCGCGCGTTCCTGGAGGAAAAAGGGCTGCTCCCAGAGCGAGTCCGGCCCGCCGTGATCGTGGTTGCCCGGGATGACGTAGACCGGCAGGCCGAGCGCCCCGATCGCCGAGCAGGCGGCGGAAACGGTGGTTCGATCGGGGCGCGGCGAGTCAAACAGGTCGCCGGCGATGACGACAAAGGCCGCGCCCCGCGCGCGCGCTTCCGCACCCAGGCGGGCGATGACCGCCAGCCGTTCCTGGCGCACGAGCGCGCGCTTTTCCGCGTCCTCGACGCGGGCGTGTGGCGCCCCGACCTGCCAGTCGGCCGTGTGCATAAAAACCATCCTGTACGGGAAGCGAGAATTTGCCGTGGGGAAACTGAAAATGGACGCGGCAGGTCGCTTTTCCCGTTCGACAAGGCCGGGTTGGAGTCTTATTTAGCGCCCATGACCCAACTGCTTGCCCCCGCCCTTGTTTCCCAGATCGACGCCCTCTGTGCCGCCATCGTGGCCGACCCGGACGTGCAGAAGGCGCGCGAGCAGGCCGAGGCCTTCCTGGCCGACGAGGCGGCAGTGAGTCTGTACCGTGAGGTGATGACCCTGGGCCGCACCCTCGAACAGCGCCATCGCGGTGGTCAGAAGCTCGACACGAATGAGGTGAACCGCTTTCAGGACCTGCAGGACCAGGCCGACGCCCATGAGGGCATTCAGGCCTTTGTCGCCGCCCAGGACGTGCTCCAGCAGGTCGCCAATCACGTCAACGGCTTCGTCACCAAGACCCTCGAGAAGGGCAGCGTGCCGACCGCCGAGGAAGTGTTCGGCGCAGGCGGTTGCGGCGAGGGCTGCGGCTGCCATTGATCAGCGCCGCTGGCGCACCGCTTCGTAGAGCGTGATGGCGACCGCGGTCGACAGGTTCAGGCTGCGCGCACCCGGCTGCATCGGGATGTGCCAGGTGTCGTCCGGATGGGCGGCCAGCAGCGAGGGCGGGATGCCGCGTGTTTCGGGGCCGTACACCAAGTAAAGCGGTGCCGGGCCGGTGAAGTCCGCCTGCCAGTGCGGGCGGCTGCCCTGGCACTCGATGAAGGCGAAGCGCGCCCTGGGTTCCACCTGAGCGGCGAAGGCGGCCCAGTCGTCCCAGACACGGACATCGACTTGCGGCCAGTAGTCGAGCCCGCTGCGCTTGAGGTACTTGTCCTCGAGGCTGAACCCCAGCGGGCGGATCAGGTGCAGGTGGGCGCCCGTGGCCAGGCAGAGCCGGCCCACGGCCCCGGTGTTGTGGGGGATTTCCGGTTGGTACAGGACGACGTGCAGCATGGCCGCTCTTTTCATGACGGAGGCTGCCGGCCAGTGCAAGCCTGGGCGTGGGGGGATCGCTCGGCGTCGGGGGCGTGGCCACTGCCTCCGAGCCAGGGGTTTTCGGCATCGTCGCCCTCCGCGGCGGCTGAAGTCGCAGCCACTTTGGCAGGGCTTACGCATGAATAGCCCGTGAGATTATGGCGGTTAGAGGGGCTGGTCGCAAAGATTTGGCTGTACAAATGATTTGGACGGGTGAGGAGGTTGCG
>CANNUR010000137.1 GCA_947523045.1 uncultured Prosthecobacter sp. | reverse complement strand
CGGTAGACCAGTTCCGGGCTGTTCAAGGGTGTCTCCTTGACCCATTCCCGCTCGGCGCGGCGACCCAGTTCAAAGGCGGCCACCAGATGCGCCGCCTTGGCCGGACCGAGCGCCCGGGCCTGGGCCAGCTCGGGGGCTGTCACCCGCGCCAACTGGCGCAGCGAGCCCGCCTCGCGCAACAACCTCTGCGCCACCTGGATGGCGTTCTCGCCGCGCACCCCCGTGTTGATGAAGAGGGCCAGCAACTCCGCATCGGTCAGCGCCCCTGGCCCCAGCCGCAGCAGCCGCTCGCGCGGCCGATCATCCATCGGCAAATCCTGAATGCGATGACTCATGCCCCAGTCATGCCCGCAAATCACGACTCATCAACAAGGTTTTTTTGTGGGTGTATTTCTTATTTTAAGGCTCCAGATTTAACTTGGCGACCTTGTTCCTTGTTCCTTGTTCCTTGTTCCTTTTTCCTTGTTCCGTGCCTCCCCCTGCCGCCATCGCTGCCACCGTGCTGCTGCTCGCCCTCGGCTCGCATGAGCTGCTGGCTGCGATCGGGCCCTGGGATGCGGCGGTGTTCGGCGACCAGTTCGTTTCCGGCTTCCAGCACATCCTGCCCGACGGCCTCGATCACCTGGCGTTCCTGATCGGGCTGTTCTTCCTCGCACGCAGCTTCCCCGCCCTGCTCGCGCAGGTCACCCTGTTCACGCTCGCCCACTCGCTCACCCTCGGCCTCGTCGTGCTCGCCGGCCTCGCCGTCGAACCGCACTGGGTCGAAATCGCCGTCGGCCTGAGCATCGCCGCCCTCGGCCTGGAAGGCCTGCTGCCGCGCCGCGCCTGGCTGGAGCGACTGCGCTGGGCGCTCGTGCCCGCCTTCGGCCTCATCCACGGCCTCGCCTTCGCCCACAACCTGATCCGCGACGAAGCCCTGCGCCGCAGCCCGGCGGCCGCCCTGCTCGGCTTCAACCTCGGCGTCGAACTCGGCCAGCTGGTCGTCATCGGCGCGCTGGTGCTGGTCTTCAGCCCGTGCTGGCGGCGCGCCTGGTACACCCCGCGCCTCGCCCGGCCGGCTCTGGCGCTGATTGCCCTCAGCGGGCTGGCCTGGGCCGCCCAGCGCGCCGCGTGATGCGGGCGGCGCCCCCGCGTCTTCCACTTGACCAGAGCCACGCCTCCGCCCATTTTCCAGACGCATGAAACTCCAAACCACCCTTGCCGCCCTCGTCCTGACCGCCAGCATCGCGTCCGCCGAGGACATCAGCTTCGAAAAGCAGATCCTGCCGATCCTCAAGACCAGCTGCTTCAAGTGCCATGAAACCGAGCACGAAGAGAACGGCCGCGTGAAGCGCCCGAAGGGTGGCTTGGTGCTCGACACTGCCGAAGGCATCATGGCCGGCGGCAAAGAGTATCCGAAGGAAAACGTCGTCGCCGGCAAGCCGGACGACAGCTGGCTGCTCAAGACCATGGCCCTGCCGGAGTCCGACGACCTCGCCATGCCGCCGGAAGGCAAGGGCGACCGCGTCAGCGCCGCCGACCAGGAACTCATCAAGAAGTGGATTGCCGCCGGCGCCAACTTCGGTGGCTGGACCAAGGCCGCCAAGTAAGCGTCCCGCTCCCCCCACGTTTCCCCGAGAGTGACGGCCCCGGCCGTCACTCTTTTTTTGCGTCCCAACCGCGCACCCGCGCATGCACGACGGCGCACTGGCCCATGTAGTGATCCATGGAGAAATCGTTCGCCGCCTTGAGGATGTGGTCCTTCGCCTTGGCCACCTCGCCGAGGGCCTCGAAGTACAGCCCGAGGTAGAGATGGGCAAAGCAGCGGTGGTTGCGCAGCTCCTCGCCCTCCCCCTGCTCCGCCGCCGCCAGCACCTGCTCGACCGTGCCCGTGCCGGCAAACAGGTCATGCACCTGCTTCATCGGCACCCGGCTGTCGCCCTCGATGGGGATCAGGTGCTTGCGCGCCGCCTCGACGCCCTCCAGCCGGGCCACGCAGAGGAAGTGCCAGGCGGCGTTTTCGACATCGGCCGTGTTCACCGTCTGATGCACCTCAAACTGCTCGCGGCCGCGCGCAAAGTCGTCGGCATAGTACAGCGCCAGCCCGCGCTGCCAGAGCTTCGGCTTGACCTCGGGTGCCAGTTCCAGCAGGCGATCAAAGGCCGCCACGGATGCCTTCGGCTTGGCCTCGAAGAAGAGCGACACCCCCTCGCGGAACACCGCGTTGGGCGACTTCGCTTCCTGGGCGAGCAAGGGGGCGGTCAGGGGCACGATCGTGAGGCAAGCGACGAAAAGACAAGCAAGACGCGGGATCATGACAGACCAACAGCACCTGCCGCCCGTTTGTTGCCGAAAGTTCGAGGGGGGCGCCGCTCATCTGGAGCCGCGGGCACTGACCGCGGGCTCACTGCCCCCACGAATCACTTTTCCGGCACGTAGTAGCGGCCGAGATGCTCGAGGATCTTCGCGCGCAGTTCCTCTCCCTCGATTTCGCCATTGTGCCGGAAGATCACCTCGCCCCCCGGTGCCACGACCAGGGTGTGCGGGATCGGGCCCGGCCATTCCGGATCGAGGGCGGCGATCAGTTCGTCCTGGCTCGCGCCCTTGAACACATAGGCGTTGCCCTGGCGACCCTCGGACTTGAGCGAAGGTTTGAGGCGGTCGGGCACGATGGCGTTCTGCTCCTCGAGGAACTGCTTCACCTCGGCGATCTCATCGGGTTCGTTGAGGCTGATGGCGATGAACTCGAAGTCGCGCAGGGCGAACTTGCGCTGCGTGGCGACCAGCTGCGGAAACTCGTCGACGCAGGGCCCGCACCAGGTGGCGAAGACATTGAACAGGCGCACCTTTTTCGTCGCATTGCGCCGCAGCTCGGCCACGCCCTTGGCATCGATCAGGGCCACCTCGACCGGCGTCGTCTGCCACTTCTCCTGATCGGCCGCCACCTGCGCGCGCTTGTCGATCCACTTCGTCGAGCAGCCATGCGGCCGCGTCTCCGGCGTCGCCACCGGCCGACCCGCCAGCAGGTCCTCGACCGCCCGCCGCGCGTCGGGCGCGGTCACCGTCGCCGGATCGGCGAAGCGACTGTCGTCAAACCGGCCCTGGTAGCGCAGCTTGCGCTCGGCATCGAAGACGAAGACATGCGGCGTCGCCAGGCAGCCGTAGGCGAGCGCCGTTTTCTGGGTTTCGCCGTCGAAGAGGTAGGGAAAATTGAAGCTTTGCTCCGCCGCATGGCGCTGCATCTCCGGAAAACTGTCGTTGTACTTCGAGTAACCCAGCTCGTCCGGACGCAGCGCCGCCGGATCGTTCGGATTGATCGCCACCACCCGCACGCCCTTCGGCGCAAAATCGCTGACAAACTGCTTCAACCGCCCCTCGATCGCCTGCGAGGTCGGGCAGTGATTGCTGAGGAAGGCGACCACCAGCACCGGCGCCTCGGCGAAGTTTTTCAGCGTGTAGCGCTCCTCATCGATGCCGACCAGCTCAAACGCCGGGGCTGGATCGCCGAGCGCCAGCGCATGGAAGCCCTCCGGCTGAGCACTGGATTTCGCCGCCTTCGGCGCCGACTGAGCCACCGCCAGCAGCGGCAAGCAAACAAGCAGGGAGAGAACACGCATGACAACCCATCAACGCACCCGCCAGGCCCGGTCTAGCCGAAGCTGGAAACAGAGCCGAGGTTCAGAAGACTCACGGCCCTCTTCCTCAGCTCGCGGGGACCTCAAAGCTCCAAGGGAACCTCGCCTTGGGGCTGATGCTGGCCAAAATTTGTCTCAGCGCCGAATCAGCTTCCTCCCAAGAAATCGCAGAGAGGTGTCGATCCTGCTCGTAGCGCAGACGCGCTTGGGCCCAGTCTTGCAGAAAAGTCTCCGCCCCGGCACAGTCCACAAAGCGGGACTCGCAGGCGAGCTTGAATTCCTGCAGTGCCTTCTCCCAAAACACTTCTTCCGCCAGCGGCCGCTGGCGCATGATGCGGGCGAGGTCGTGCAGATCCTTCACGCGGAACTCTCGGCTACCACCACGCATTTTCGCCCGGTATTCCGGCAGGGAGGTAAGATAGGCACGCAATTTCTCCCCGGCGATGCGGTGCAGCGCATAGACGCGAGCAGGCGCTCCCAGAAACTCTTGCCACTCCACTGCATCAGGCCCATAGGACTCCGCCGCCGCAACTTCCAACTCGGCGGGTGGCAGTGAGCGGACGTTCGTCAGTGTGTGATCACGGATCACCAGTTTCACCTGCAGCATGTCCCAGCCGCGCGGGTGCAGGCTCACCGGATTCCTCTCAAACCTCGTGGCTTCCAAGGTGAAACGCACCGGGTTCTGTCTGTCGAAGTGCCGCTGAACGGCCCGTGGCAGGTGTTCGCGCAAAAAGGCCTCCTGATTGTCCAAGCTGCCCATATCCTGCACCCAGCCGGGTTCCGACGTGGCATCGATGTCCATCGAGTGACGGCTTTCTCCCAGGTGCAGGTTCAAAATCCACGCCCCTTTGAAGACGAGCGCCTGTCGCAGAGCCTCGTCGTGCATCAGGGCGGCCATCACCTCCCGCAGCACTTCCTTCACCCAGCTTTCGCGTTGGTGCGAGTTCATGGAATGGCCACCCTCCAAACTTCCGATTCACGGGCAAAGCCCAGTCCCGGCAGCAGCGGGATCACCGCGTCCGGCGTGTTGCTCAGTCGGTTTTTCACCGTGCCCAGAAGCTTTCCGAGCTCGGTGCTGTCCTTCACCTCCTCTCCAAGCATTTCCAACATTGCCCCCACCCGCCGGACCAGCGAGTCCCGGCCAATGGCCTTCAAGTGCTCCGCCATCCGATCATAATCCGCCCGCCTGGCCGCATGCCCCCAAGCCTCAAACACCACAGCCTCACCCCCGCATCGCAGCGGCTGGAGAATCGCGTCCAGCAGCGTCTGTTCCAGTGTCGTGATGCGGTAAGAAGTGCGCGGACCGATCAATCGCGTCTGCACACCCGGCGTCAGCCCCAGGTAGCGCTTCGTTTCGTAGCACATCACCCCGTCATACTTGAAAAGCGCCGTCCCCAGTGGATTCCGATCCCAGGCCTCCCTGGCAGCGTCCGATTCCGGCGGGTGCCCTTTCGCCAGCCGACCCATATGGTAAAAGCCGGGCATCTGGCTGGTCAGTTCGTGGAAACTCAGGGCGGCAAAGTAGGAGATGACACCCGCAGGCAGCACGGCCTGGAGCACCTCCAGCACATCCACCACCGCATTCCTCGCCGCCTCCATGTCCATCAGGTAGAAGCACCTTCCTAGCGAGTTTTCCGCCACAGGCAGCTCGCGCAGCCACTTCATCCTCTTCAACTGCTCCAGCACCACGGACCCGGCGGGAAAGGTCGTCTTCAGTTCTGCTCGATTCTCCCGGACGATCCGGTTGATCAGCCAGACCAGCTCAGTGTCTTTCCACACACGCACCGTGGGATGTTTTGCGGTAGGAGCCGACACTTCTTCTGCCAAAAGAGGGACGAAAAGCTGCCACACATCAGGCTTCAAGGTCGAGGCAGGCATGGCAGGGTTTCAGGCGTTGAGTCGGTTTTTTATCCTCATGCAGTGAATGGCTTTAGCCATTCACTGCATGAGGATAAAAGTCAATCCAGCAATGTTAATATTTTCCAATTCGCGGCTGTTGACTAGCATCATTGGATGTGCTTGGCTAAAGCCAAGCACATCCAATGATGCTATATGAGTTTGTGTGAAGATCTCCCTTGCAGGGGGGCTGGAGGGTCGAGCCTACCTCATCGTGAACATCTTGGACGGGACCATGGAAGGGACTCCCAGACAAGCTCACCCAAGTGCACCCGGGCTTCAACCTGCCCACATCTGGCAAGCTTTCACGTTTTCAGAAGCGCGCCCTTGCCCCGTGAACTTGAAACCGTCCTTCAGCCCTGAACCCATTCACGCGCAGGTTTGATGTGGGCCGTAAGCCGGCTGCGTTGTTTGCGCAGGGCTCGGAACTCACACTCGACCTGAAGCCCGTGCCAGAACCCTTCCGACCGATGAACTTGAAACTTCAAACTTGAAACCTTAAACGTTAAACCTGAAACTCCCCTCCACGCCCTGGCACCTCTACGTCCTGCGCTGTGCCGATGGCAGCCTCTACTGCGGCATCACGAACGACCTGCCGCGCCGTCTGGCGCAGCACGAGCGCGGCACCGGCGCCCGCTACACCCGCGGCCGCGGCCCGCTGAAGCTGCTCAAGGCCTGGCCCGCCGTCGACTGTTCCGCCGCCCTCAAGGCCGAGCACGCCTTCAAGCAACTCCCCCGCCCCGCCAAGGACCAAAAACTGCAAAGCCGCGCCCGCCAGGACCCCATCTCCCGCCTGCTGCGCGGGGAGGCAGTGCAGTGAAGCGGTGGCTATTTGGAAAGATCCAGCAAGACCCGCGCGGAAAACTGAGGGACCACAGAACCGAGACGGATCAACACATCCTCGGTTTCCATGCGCCGCCGACCGGCGATTTCTCCCAGCACGGCAATGACCTGCTGCGGTTCCAACTCGTAGAGTGTCAACAGATAATCGTCCTTAGTGGAAGTCCGCCCTCACGCGTCCCCTTGGTAGTCAGAAAAATACAGCCCTGCCTTGTGAACCTCATCCGTCAGTCGATCCATGGATTCACGACGGGCCTTGTCGCGCTTCTTCTCGTACTCGAGTAGATCCTTGAAGGTCACCCTTCGATGTGACCCCACCCGGTGAAAGGGAATCTCGCCCTTCTCCAGCAGGTTGACGAAGAACTGTCGGGACATGCCAAGGTAGTTCGCCGCCGCCTGCGTGGTGAAGGCCTCGTCTTCCGGCAGCATCACAATGGCTTTCCGTTCGGACATCAGGCGCACGATCCTCGCGAAATGCTGGAAAAGCACCTGCGGCATTTCCGCCTGATTGCCCGCGCTGTCGGTCAGCAGGATGTGATCCGGGCTGGCAAAAAACCTTGCCAGCCGCTCAAGCTGCTCGGGCGGAATGAGAGAAGGATCCAGACGGTTGGTGCGGGTGGTGAGCATGCTGGGCGGTTTGTGGATCGTGGTCTGAGTCAGGACGGAAACTGCTGCCCAAATGGGTGAGCAGTCTCCATCGAGACTCAAAGGTTGAAAGCCATTATTCGCCACAACCGCTACATTCGACACAAACGCTGCGCCGCCGTTCAAAAAACCGCCCGCTACGCTCGCGGCCGCGGCCCGCTGCAACTCGTCAAGGCCTGGCCCGCCGTCGATCGCTCCGCCGCCCTCAAAGCCGAGCACGCCTTCAAGCAACTCCCCCACACCGCCAAGGATCAAAAACTGCAAAGCCGCGCCCGCCAGGACCCCGTCTCCCGCCTCCTACGCGGGGAGGCTTGAGCAGCACGCTCGCGTTCAGCTCAAAGTGCCGCCTTGAGGAAAATCTCCTGGCGATGGTAGTCCAAGAAATGCCGCTGGTCCGCGTTGAAGCGGCCCGCGAAAAGCGGTTCGTCACAGCGAATGCCCATTCGTCGAAGGGAGTCTTGGTCAGCCACCGGCGAGTGCAGCACCTCGCCATCATCACCAAAGCTGATAAACCCCCGATCAAAGAGATGGTCGATCGACGGAGTCAGGAGCAGCCCGTTTCCACCAGAGAGCCGCTCGTCGTCGCTCGACTCGCGCCAAGGCTTGATGTGACTGGCGATCAGGTGCGTTGGGTTCTCCACATGGGTGATGCGACA
>CANNUR010000136.1 GCA_947523045.1 uncultured Prosthecobacter sp. | reverse complement strand
GCGCGCGGGGGTCGAGGACGATCCGCTGGCGAATCGCCGCCAACTGGTCATCACCCTGCTCGACAACGGCGGCTGGGAGGCCAAGGATCGGGCGGTCAACCTCTTCGATCCCTTTTTCACCCGCAGCCGCCGCTCCGACGATTTTGGCATCAACATGATGACCTGCTTCGTCACCGTCCACCTGCACGGTGGCACGATTGAGGCGCGGCGTCTGGAGCCGCGGGGGCTTGAATTGATCATGCGTCTGCCGGTCGATCCCGATGACGCCATGCCGGAGGCGGAGGGCTTTGCCCGCCGTGCCGAAACCGGGGGGCCGGATCTCGGTCTCGATGCCGCATCCGCCTGAGCTGGTCTCGATTTTCAGGACGCTGCGGTGCGCGCTGCGGCGATGAAGGTGGCCACTTGGGCGAGGTCTTTGATGCCGGGCGCGCTTTCCACGCCGCTGGCGACATCGACCGCGGCCGGCCGGGTCTGGCGCACCGCCTCGGCGACGTTGACCGGGGTCAGGCCCCCGGAGAGAATCAGGGTCTTGTCGGGGAAGCGCTCGCGGGCGGCGGTGAAAAGTTCCCAGGGGAAGGGGGTGCCGCCACCGCCGTAGCTGCCGGGGTTGTGGGCGTCGAGCAGCAGGGTCTGGCAGGGGTAGTCGCCGATGACGTCGAGCGAGGCACGGTCGCGCACCTGCAGGGCCTTGATGACCTCGAAACCGCGCTCCATCAGGCTGCCGATGGCGGCCGGTGATTCGTCGCCATGCAGTTGCAGGAGGTGGGCGAGCGGTTCGGCGGCGAGGCGGTCGATCAGGGCTGGTTCGGGGTTGACCAGGACGGCGACCACGGTGGTTCGCGGCAGCAGGTCGGGCAGCCAAGAGGCGACCAGGGAGGGGGCGAGGTAGCGCTTGGAGCCGGGCCAGAAGTTGAGGCCGAGGGCGTCGGTGCCAAGGTCGGCGATGGCGTGGGCCTGTTCGGCGGTGGTGATGCCGCAGATTTTGACGCCGAGGCGACTGGCGTAGGGGAAGACGGGGTGGGTCATGGGGGCTGGGGAAGGGGGAGCAGGCCGCGGGTCAGGGCCAGCAGGGCGTCGAGTTTCGGAGGCGACGGCAGCAGGCCGCGGTGCCGGGCGTCGCGCTGGGCGCCGAACAGGCTGGCGGCTGCCTCCGGCCGGCCGAGGAAGACCACGGGCGGTGAGGTCAGGCTGCCGGCATGGGCGCGCGGAAAGGCGCGGGCGAGCAGGCGGTCGAGCAGCAGGCCGGAGAAGTCCGGCAGATCGAGGGCGAACAGGAAGAGTTGGTAGGGCTGTTGCAGGGCGAGTTCGAAGGCGCGTTCGGCACTGGGGGCTTCGTCGACCCGGCAGTGGTGGAAGGATTCCAGCGCCTCACGGATGACCCGCCGGTAGGGCAGGCTGGGTTCCGCCAGCAGGACGCACGGCGGCGGGGACGGCGAGGGGATTTCCATGGCGCGGGACGGCATTATTCTCACAGAGATGTTTGCAAATCCAATCCCAAGGCATAAAACATGCTCGTTGCGAGGTTTGTCGCGCGGTCCGCCGGCGGATGCGCAGCGGACCGCGCCACCAGCACCGACATGACAGAACTCATTTCCAAAGGCGGCCCCCTGGTCTGGCTGTTGATGGCCTGCATGGGCCTGTCGCTCGCCATTTTCCTGGAGCGCCTGGCCTACTTTCACCGCGCGGGCATGAACATCGGCGAGTTCCTCTCCGGCCTGGCCGCGCTGATCCGCAAACGCAATTTCGCCGAGGCGCTGCAGGAGGCTCTTGCCACCCGCGTGCCGGCCGGTCGCGTCATTCACGCCGCCCTGCTGCGCCATCACGCGCCGCGCGAGCAGCTCAAGGAAATCGTCCAGGAAGCCGGCCAGCTCGAAGTGCCCCGGCTGGAACGCTACCTCGGCATCCTCAATGCCATCGCCCACGTCGCCCCGCTCATCGGTCTGCTCGGCACGGTGGTCGGGCTGCTCAACAGCTTCACCAACCTTTCTGCCGCCCAAGGCAGCGCCACACCTGCCGAAGTGGCCGCCGGGGTCTACCAAAGCCTGATCACCGCGGCGCTCGGCCTCGTTGTCGCCATCCCCGCCTATCTCTGCTACGCCTTCCTGAGCGCCCGCGCCCGCGCCATCATGCACGACCTGGAGCGTGCCGGGGTCGAGGTGGTCAACCTGATCGAGGATGCGCGCGACGGCGACAACATCGTTGAGTTCCGCCATGCGGGTGCCGCCGAGGCGCCTGTCGCCCGTGCCCGCGGCCACAAGTGAGCTGCCATGAAGCTGGAAAGCCACCTGCCCAGGCAGAGCCCCTGGCTCTACATTGCGCCGCTGCTCAATGTCATCCTGCTGCTCGTGGTCTGCTTCCTGTTCAGCAGCGGCTTCGTCGCCCAGTCGGGTATCACGGTTGAAAAACCGCGTTCGTCGAGCCGGCTCAGCGGTTTTGATCGTGCTCATACCCTCACCCTGACTGCCGGTGAGGAGGCCTGGGTTTATCTCGACGGTCAGCGACTGGAGGCCGGCGAGCTGCGCACCCGCCTGCTCGAGCGGCTCGACGGCGACCGCCGGGTCATCATTCACGCCGACCGCAATGCCGCCCAAGGGCGGGTCGTGGAGGTGGTCAACATTGCCCAGGAACTGGGCTACGAGGTGGCTCTTTCGACCACCCCACAGCCCAGCCGCCCGAGGTCATGAAGGCGTCAGCCCAAGATTCGGGTCAGAAACTGCTCTTTGACTGGCAGGGCGATGACCGCAGCTGGTTGCGCATGGCCGTGGCTCTGGTGCTGACCCTGGGCGGGTTGTTCGGCCTGTTCGTGGTGTTTCGTGTCGTGGCTCCGGCCCCCGTGGGGCGCGACGTGCGGCCACAGCACGTGCTGGTTTTGAATCCTGAGGTGCCGGCCGAACGCGCTCTCATCCATCGGGCGATGGATCGCAGTTTCCCCATTCTCCCGGCCGAGACTGCTGCACCGGCGGTGGTGATCCGGCGTCCGCGTTTGATCCCGGGTTATGCCGGTCAGGAGCTGCGTTTGAAGCCCCTGCCGGCCGATCTCTCCGAAGTCCTGCCCACCCGGCCGGTGGTCGCCGGGTTGCATCAGCTGCCACCACCGGCCGCCGTGGCTGTGGCAGCGGCCGTGCCGGCCCCGGTCCGGCAGCGTCTGGTGCCGATCTTTGACGGGGCTCTGGCGGCGCGCGCACCCGCGGTTGTCGACCTGGGCGATGTGCCGCTGGCCGAGACCGCACGGCTGCAGTTTCATCTTGCTGTGGATGACCGTGGCCGGGTCACACATGCGCTGCCATTGGCGCTCATTGAGGAAGCTGAGCCCAGCATCCGTCTGAGTGAAGCACTGCGCGCGCTGCGCTTCCGCGAGGCGACACCCGGCACGGTGACGACCGGGCTGGTGCATCTGCAATGGAAGGAGGAGTCCGCGCCGTGATCAGCATCGGCCTCGGCCAACTCATCACGCTGGTCATGCTCATCGGCGTGAGTCTCGTCTGCGTGCTGTGGTTCCACAGCTTCTGGCGCGAACAGCGGCGCGAGGCTCGCCGGCGTCGCATCGCCATCCAGTGCCGCATCTGCGGCTGCAACTACGCCATTCCGCCGCGCGCCGAGCGCGTCACGCGCTGCCCGGCCTGCGGCAGCCTCAATGAGCGGGGCGGTCTGCCGCAGATTTGAACAGGCCGCCGTCGGCGAGGCGTGCCACGGGGGCAAAGCTGACCCGGTGTTCGGGGCAGGGGCCGAGGCGTTCGAGGGCGGCCAGGTGCGCCGGCGTCGGGTAGCCCTTGTGGATTTCGAAGCCGTAACCGGGATGGCGGACCGCCAGTTCAAGCATGAGGCGGTCGCGTGTGACCTTGGCGATGATGCTGGCGGCGGCGATCGAGAAGCTGAGGCTGTCGCCCTTCACCAGCGCGCGCTGCGGCACCGGAAAGTCGCGCACCGGCCGACCGTCGATCAGCGCGGCATCGGGGCGCGGAGCCAGAGCGAGGGCGCAGCGGCGCATGCCCAGCCAGGTGGCCTGCAGGATGTTGACGCGGTCGATCTCGGCGGCTGCCACGGTTTCGCAGTGCCAGCGGATGCCGGGATCAGCGGTGAGTTCGGCGTAGAGTTCCTCGCGGCGCTTTTCGGCAAGCTTCTTGGAATCGTTGAGCAGCGGGTGGATGAAGTCATCCGGCAGCACCACCGCGGCCACGCAGACGGGTCCGGCGAGCGGTCCGCGGCCGGCTTCGTCGATGCCGGCGACGATGCGGTGGCCTGCGGCACGGAGTTGGTTTTCGTGGTCGAGCGAGGGCATGGCTGGCGATTGAAAATCCCTTGCCCCGGCATGTAAAGCGTGTTCTCTCCTGCTTCAGTTTCAACCCCTCCCCCCACCCACTGCCCCCATGAGCGAGCGTCGCGTCGTCATCACCGGAATCGGAGTCGTTTCCCCGCTGGGAAACAACAAGGACGATTTCTGGAAAAACCTCGTCGCCGGGAAGAGCGGCATTCGCCGCATCCAGAGCATGGACACGACGAACTACGACTGCAAGATCGCCGGCGAGGTGGTGGATTTTGACCCGACACCCTTCTTCAACAACCATAAGGAAGCGCGTCGTGCCGACCGCTTTTTCCAGTTGGCCATGGCTGCCTCGAAAATGGCGGTGAAAGACAGTGGTCTGAATCCGGACAGCCTGGATCCGCACCGCATCGGCGTCATGGTTGGCAGTGGCATCGGCGGCCTGAGCACGATCGAGGCCCAGTACGAGATCCTGCTCAACAAGGGGCCGGGCCGCGTCTCGCCCTTCCTCATCCCGATGATGATCACCAACATCGCCACGGGCATGATCGCCACCGAGTTCGGCTTCATGGGCCCGAACATGTGCATCACCACCGCCTGCGCGACCTCCAACAACAACATTGGCGAGGCGTGGCGCATCATCAAATTTGGCGATGCCGACGCCATTGTCTGCGGCGGTTCCGAGGCGAGCATCCGTCCCTGCGGCCTGTCCGGCTTTGCCAACATGAAGGCGCTGTCCCTGCGCAACGACGAGCCCGAGCGCGCTTCGCGTCCCTGGGACAAGGATCGCGACGGCTTCGTCATGGGCGAGGGCTCCGGCGTGGTGGTCATTGAGGAGCTCGAACACGCCAAGAAGCGCGGAGCGACCATTTATTGCGAGCTCGCCGGCTACGGCGTCACCGCCGACGCCTATCACCTGACCGCGCCGCATCCGGAAGGCCTCGGCGCCTCGAAGTGCATGGAAATGGCCCTGCGCCACGCCCGCCTGAACGCCGGCGACGTGCAGTACGTCAATGCCCACGCCACCTCGACGCCTGTCGGCGACCTCTGCGAGTTGCGCGCCATCAAGCGCACCTTTGGCGACTTTGCCCGCAAGGGCCTGCTGGTCTCCGGCACGAAGTCGATGACCGGCCACCTGCTCGGCGCAGCCGGCGGCGTTGAACTTGCCGCCAGCGTGCTCGCCCTGCGCGACCAGCTGGTGCCGCCGACGATCAACGTCGAGAACCCGGATCCCGAGGTCGATGTCGACATCGTCCCCAACGAGGCGCGTCCGGCCAAGCTCAGCGCCGCGCTCAGCAACAGCTTCGGCTTCGGCGGCCACAACTCGGCCCTGCTGGTGAAGAAGTTCGAGGGCTGAGGTTGCGAGCATCGCCATGAAGGACGCCTCCCAGGACATCGGCGTGCTCGGTTTGGGCATCATCGGCGGCCGGGTCGCCGGGCACCTGCGTGCCGCCGGCCACCGCGTGCATGTCTGGAGCCGCACCGGCAAGGCCGGCTCGCTGGCCAGCCCGCGGGCGGTCGCCGAGGCGGCGAAAGTGGTGCAGATCTTTGTGCGCGATTCCGCGGCGCTGATCGAGGCGCTGCGCGACCTCGCGCCGGTGCTGACGCCGGAGCATCTGGTGCTCAATCATGCCACGGTCAGCAAGGCTGCCGTGCTCGAGGCCGCGCGCCTGTGTGCCGAGTCGGGCGCCGGTTTTCTCGATGCGCCCTTCACCGGCAGCAAGATGGCCGCGCAGAACGCCAAACTCGTTTATTATGTCGGCGGCGACGCAGCCCTGCTGGAGCGCGCGCGGCCGGTGCTGGAACTGAGCTCGGTGAAGATCCTTCCCCTCGGGGAGGTTGGCGACGCCATGGTGCTGAAGATTGTCACCAACCTGGTCACGGCGGTCACGGTCAAGGCCCTGGCCGAAGCGGCGGCCATCACCCGCGCCGAGGGCGTGCCGCTGGCGGCGCTGCAGACGGCCTTGGAGGCCAATGCCAATCACTCGTCGCTGCTCGCCATGAAGCTGCCGGCCCTGATGCAGGACGATTTCGAGCCGCACTTTGCCCTCGTCAACATGCTCAAGGACGCCGATTTCGCTCGGGAACTCGCCGCCGGTGCCGGTCTGGCCACGCCGGCGCTTGATTGCACTGCCGAGGCCATGCGCGCCGCTGCGCAGACGGGCCTTGGCGACCTCGATTTTTCGGTGATCGGCCGCTTGCCATCATGAAGGCGGAACTCTGGCAACGGCTGCAGGCCGAGGGTGGCTGGCTGAACCTTTCCGGTCGCGCCAAGTGGCGTTTGTCCGGGCCCGACCGGGTGCGTTATCTGAACGGCCAGGTCACCCAGGACGTGCGCCTGGCCGATGCCCGCCACGCCCTGCATGCCTGTGTTACCAACGCCAAGGGCAGGATCGAAGGGGAGGTGTTTTTCCATGCGTCGCCCGACGGCGACAGCCTGCTCATCGACGCCCCAGCCGGCCTGCGCGAGTCGCTCGGCATCCGTCTCGGGCGTTACCTGATTGCCGATGACGCGGAGTTGGAGGATATCACCGAGGACTGGCAGCTCTGGCATCGCTTCGGGCCTGATCCGGGTGGGCAGGGCCTGGAGGCGAACCGTCTGGCCTGCGTCGGGCGCGACGTCTGGCTGCCCGCCGGCGCGCCGGCTCCGGTCGCCGACCCGCTCACCGAAGATGAGGCTGAGACCCTGCGCATCCTGCGCGGGGTGCCGGCCAGTCCGCAGGAGCTCAACGGCGAGGCCTTTCCGCAGGAGGCCGGGCTTGAGGCCAGGGTGATGAGCTTCAGCAAGGGCTGCTATGTGGGGCAGGAGGTGCTGTCGCGCCTCAAGAGCACCGGGCGCATGCCGCGCGAACTTGTGATCTGGGTGGCGGAATCCGGCGAGCCGATGGCCGGTGCCGAACTTTCGTTGCCGGACGGCACTCGCGCCGGCGTCATCACCAGTGCTGCGCGCCATCCGCTCGAGGGTCGCCTGCACGGACTCGGCTACCTGCGCCAGGGGCTGGTTGCGTCGGATTCGCAGTTGCTTGTCGGCAACGCCATGACTAGTATCGCTGCCAGTCTAAGGATCCAACACCTGCCCTGCCGATGACCCTCCTCCGTTCCTCCCTGCTCGTGCTGCCACTTTTGGCCCTCGTCTCCTGCGGTTCCAGCGGCCGGGCCGATGCCACCAATCCGACCGTCGCGGAAATGGATCGGTTGGATGTCCAATGGGGGCTGCCGCAGCGCAAATCGCGCGGCGCGCCGCGTCGCACCTACCAGTACACGGCACCGCCACCGAGTTA
The DNA here is from genome assembly GCA_947523045.1 of uncultured Prosthecobacter sp. Classification (GTDB taxonomy): domain Bacteria; phylum Verrucomicrobiota; class Verrucomicrobiia; order Verrucomicrobiales; family Verrucomicrobiaceae; genus Prosthecobacter. Next base: position 127 of record CANNUR010000136.1, on the reverse strand, counting down.
TTCGATGCCCGCCGAGGCACCGCCACCGGCGGCTCCTCCGCGCGAGACCATCAGTGGATTGCCTCCCGGCGCGCCACAGTGAAACGCGGTCCCTTTACTGTTGCCGACGCCGTGAAACTCCCTCTGC
>CANNUR010000135.1 GCA_947523045.1 uncultured Prosthecobacter sp. | reverse complement strand
AGGGCGGCCCAGTCCACGGAGGAAGGTTTTTCGTTCATTGGCCGCCGAGCCTAGGGAGCCGGGCGGGGAATGGCAAGAGGGGAAATGCCGGCAAGTGCCCTCTCCCGCAGGCCGTCAGTCGCCGGTGGGCGGCTCTGGATACCGCACGTTCACCAGGTACAACCCGCAGGCCGGCGCCATCTGGTTGCTCTGCAGGCCCTCGTGGGTGGCGAGCAGGTCGGCAAACCAGGCCTCGCTGGCGCGCCCGCGACCGACCTGCACCAGGCTGCCGACGATGAGCCGGACCATGCGGTAGAGGAAGCCGTCGCCCTCGAACTCCAGCTCGACGAGGTCGCCCTTCTCCGTGAGATCGGCCCGCGCGAGCGTGCGCGTGGTCTTGTCCGGCTGCTTGCGGCGTTCGGTCTCCCACATGTCGCCGCGGTTGGCTGAGAGGCGGACGAAGTTGTGGGTGCCGACCAGGCGGGCCGCGCAGCGGCGCATGGCGGCGAGGTCGAGCGGGCCGTAGACATGCCAGGCGCGGTCCGACTCGAAGGGGTCGAGCATTTCGGGGCGCCAGAGCCGGTAGCGGTAGGTTTTGCCGCAGGCATCAAAGCGGGCGTGGAAGTCGGGCGCGGCGTCCTCGACGCGGGTGACGCGGATCGTTGCTGGCAGGCAGGCGTTGAGTGCCTTGCACCAGGCGGCATGGCTCATGCGCAGGTCCTCGGGCACATCCAGGTGGGCCGTTTGGGCAAGCGCATGCACGCCGGCATCGGTGCGACCGGAGCCGTGCACGACGGTCTGCAGGCGGGTCGCCTTGAGCACCGCGGCGGTCAGCTCGTCCTGAATGGTGCCGCCGCCGACCAGGCTCTGCCAGCCGCGCCAGCCGGTGCCGCAGTAGGCCACGGTCAGGCGCAGGCGCTTGCGCCCGGCGGGCGCCGGCGGGTGCAGGCCGAGGCTACTTTCGATGCCGTCTTCCCTCATGGAGCCATTCAGGTTCATCGGCGACTTCGGGCAGGAGAAAACTCTCCGGGCCGCGCCGCGAGTTCAGGTAATCCTGCAGGATGACGGTGGCGGCAAGCTGGTCGACCACCTCGTCGCGGCGCTTCTTGTCGGTGATGCCCGAGCGCGACAGCGAGGCCTCGGCCTCGACCGAGGACAGGCGTTCGTCGACGAACTCGATCGGGATCTCGTGCTGCAGTTCGCGGCCGAGGGTTTCGGCGAATTTTTCCACGCGTTCCGCCGCCTCGCCGCGGCCGCCGCCGAGCAGGTAGGGCATGCCGACGACGATGCGGGCGATGCGCTTGTCGCGGACGATGCGGGCGATCTCGCGCTCCGGCGCGGCGCGCGCATCGAGGGTGCGCAGCGGGCTGGCGACGAGTTCCAACTCGTCGCTGAGCGCCAGACCGATGCGCACGGTGCCGTGGTCGATGCCGAGAATGCGGGGCATGGCGGCCATTGTGCGCGTGCCGCGGCGCTTCTCAAGCGCAGGCTGCCTCACTTGAGGGCGTCGGGCAGGCGTTCGGCGAGTTTTTTGATGTTCTCCGCGCAGGTGCGGTGGGTGACCAGCAGGGCGTCGGGGGTGGCGACGACGATGAGGTCCTGAACGCCGAGCAGGGCGACGTGCTGGGCGGTCTGGGTGAAGGTCAGGTTGCCGGCGGCATCGAGCGCGGAGAGCGGGCCGTTGTGGCGGTTGCCCTCGGCGTCGCTTTCCAGGTGGCGGCCGACCGAGGTCCAGTTGCCGACATCGTCCCAGTCGAAGGTGGCCTCGATGTTGAGCACGCGCGAGGCGCGCTCCATGAGGGCGTAGTCGATCGAGAGCTTGGGCAGGCGGTGGTACTGGCTGCGCACGGTCGCCATGAAATCCTTGGAGTTGCGCAGTTCCGAGATGAAGTCGGCCAGCACCGGGCAGTGGCGGGTCAGCTCGCTGAAGATGGCCGGGATGCTCCAGACGAACATGCCGGCGTTCCAGGCAAAGCCGCCCTGATTGAGGAAGTGTTCGGCGAGGTCGGGGTTGGGTTTTTCGCGGAAGCGCGCCACCTCGTACAGGGGAATCTCGTCGGCCCCGGGCAGGGAGGCGCGCTGGCCGCGCTCGACGTAGCCGTAGCTGGGGCAGGGCCAGGTGGGGGTGATGCCGACGGTGACCAGGCTGCTGCCGAACTCGGCGGCGCGGGCGGCCTGGGCGAGCACGCGCTGGAATTCGACGGTGTTTTCGATCAGGTGATCGGCCGGCAGCACGAGCATGGTGGCGCCGGGGTCGCGGGCCACCACCCAGCCGACGCCGAGGGCGATGGCCGGCGCCGTGTCGCGTTTCTCCGGTTCGGCGAGGATGTTTTCTGCCGGCAGATCGGGCAGCAGGTCGCGCACCGCCTGCTCCTGCTGCAGGTTGGTGAGAACAAGGATGTTCTGTTTCGGCACCAGACCCTCCAGGCGCTGCACCGTTTTTTCGAGCAGGGTTTGATCGCCGAACAGGCGCAGCAGCTGCTTGGGCAGGCGATCGCGACTCAGGGGCCAGAAACGCTGGCCGCTGCCGCCGGCAAGGATGAGGGCGTAGCGCGGGGGATGGCGTGGCGATTCCATGGGCGCCGCACCATGGAGCAATCCCCGTGCCCGGCAAATTCCACTTTGGACAATCTGCCGGGATGCGTTATGAAAAGGCGATGACACCCGAGTCCACCGCCGAAAATCGCTACGAGACCTACGCCAGCATGATCGCGCCCGCGGCCGCCGGCTGCGCCCTGGGCATTCTCTTCGGCCGCGGCATGAGCCGCGGTGCGGCCAACGTGGTGGCGCTCAGCCTGCTCGCCGGCAGCGCGGTCGTGGCGGCGCCGCTGATCACCGATCTGGTGCAGCGCACGGCGAACCGTCCGTCGAGCGAGCGCGGCAGCCGCAAGCGTCTCGAAGGCATCCGCAACAGCGGCCTGCCGGACGAGCAGCTCAAGGACATCTTTGTCGACAGCCCCGAGGCGCTGCTGCCCTGACCGGGCGACGGTGTCAGACAGCGGGAGGCGGCGGCTGCGGACGCGCCAGGTTGGCGCGGATGGTCTCGGCGCTGACCTCGCCCTCCCAGCGGCTGATGGCCACCGTGGCGACGCCGTTGCCGATTAAATTGGTCAGCGCCCGGCACTCGCTCATGAAGCGGTCGATGCCGACCAGCAGGGCCAGCGATTCGATCGGCACCGCCGGCACCACGGCCAGCGTTGCGGCGAGGGTGATGAAACCGGCGCCGGTGACTCCGCTGGCGCCCTTGGAGGTGACCATGGCGACCAGCAGCAGGCTGAGCTGCTGACCGAGGTCGAGCGGCGTGTTGGTGGCCTGGGCGAGGAAGACCGCGGCCATGGTCATGTAGATGTTGGTGCCGTCGAGGTTGAAGCTGTAACCCGTAGGCACGACCAGACCGACCGTGGCCGGCGCGCAGCCGAGGCCGCGCAGCTTTTGGATCATCAGCGGCAGGGCCGTCTCCGAGGAGCTCGTGCCCAGCACCAGCAGCAGTTCCTCGCGGATGTGGACGAGGAAACGCACGATCGAAAAACCGCACCAGCGGGCGATGAGACCGAGCACGACCAGGACGAAGAGGCCGGCGGTGAGGTAAAAGCCGAGCATCAGGGCGAGCAGCTTTTGCAGCGAGCCGAGGCCGTAGCTGCCGATGGTGAAGGCCATGGCCCCGAAGGCGCCGACCGGGGCGGCCTTGACGAGGATGCGCAGGATGGCGAAGAAGACCTCGCCGATGCGGTCGATGCCATGCAGCAGCGGTTTGCCGCGCTCGCCCATGCCGGCGAGGGCGAAGGCGGTGACCAGGGCGATGAACAGCACCTGCAGCAGGTCGCCACCGGCAAAGGCGCCGACGAAGGTCGAGGGGATGATTTGCAGCAGGAAATCGGCCGTGCTCGTCGCCTGGGCCTTGCCGGCGTACTCGCGCGCCGCGGCGGCATCCTGGGCGCGCAGCTCGGCGACGTCGACGTTGAAGCCGGCGCCGGGCTGCAGCACGTTGACGACGACCAGGCCGATGAGCAACGCCAGGGTCGAGACGACCTCAAAGTAGAGCAGCGTTTTGCCGCCGACCCGGCCGAGCTTTTTCAGGTCGCCCATTGAGGCAACGCCGTGGACGACGGTGCAGAAGATGACCGGGGCGATCATCATCTTGATCAGCTTGATGAAGCCGTCGCCGAGTGGTTTCAGCGTCTTGCCGGCCTCGGGCCAGAGCCAGCCGAGGACGATGCCCGCCGCCACGGCAAGCAGCACCTGAACGTAGAGGAGGCGCCACCAAGGGGCGCGGGCGGGGTGGGGTTGCATGCGGCAGGCCGGATTCAACGCCGGACTCCGGGGTGAAGGCAAGCCTTCTTCCTACTCGGCCCCGGGTTTCAGAACGGGATCTCGTCGCCGTCGAGATCGTCGGTGATCGGGCCCTCGCCGAAATCTTCCTCGGCCGCCGGCCGCTGCGGCGGGCGCTGGGCGGCCTGTTGGCGCTGCGGGTAGCCACCGCCGCCACCGCCGGCCTGGCGCCGCTGCGGGGCGGGCGCGCCGCCACCGTAGCCACCGCCGGAATCGCCGCCTTCCTCACCGCGACCGCCCTTGCCACCGAGGAACTGCATGTTCTCGGCGACAACGCGGATCTTCGAACGCTTCTGGCCGGTGGCCTTGTCCTCCCAGGTGTCCATCTGCAGGCGGCCCTCAAAGAAAACCGGGCTGCCCTTGTGCAGGTACTGGCCGGCCAGCTCGGCGAGCCGGGCCCAGACGACGACATCGACGTAGGTGACCTCCTCCATGCGCTCACCGCTGTCGGTCTGGTAGCTGCGGTTCACCGCGATGGCGAGGTCCGCCACGGCGCTGCCCTTGGGCGTGTAGCGCACTTCCGGGTCGCGGGTGAGGTTGCCGATGAGCATGACTTTGTTGAGGGAGGCCATGCCGGCATCTTATCGGGCAGGCTGGACGATCGGCAACCTTTTTTGCGGCTGGGCCGCAAGTCCCTGGCGCCGGTGCACCAGGCACAAAAAAGGCGGGTGAAGCGGCCCTGCCGCTCCACCCGCCAGGAGGCGTCACGCACTCAGTCGTCGTAGTCGTAACCCGGGCCGAACTCGGCCGAGCCGGACAGGATGGCGGAACCGATGTCGTTCAGGAAGAAGCCGTAGCCGCCGTTGAGGCGCCGCAGGAAGACACCCTGATAGGGGGTCGTGCGCAGCGGGCTGGCATGCTTGAAGCTGCCGCTGAAGCGACCGTTGCTCTTGTTGAAGCTGAAGCTGGCCAGGTTGTCGGGCATCGTCGCCGTGCTGTTGGCGTTGAAGGTGAAGATCCGTTCGAACCATTCGTCCAGGTAGCCGCCGCTCATGAACAACTCCGCGTTGTTGTCACCCGAGGAGAAGTAGCTGCCCACCAGGTTGGCGTAGGAGGTCGAGTCGAACTGCTCGCCAATGACTTCCAGGCAGTGGGTCGGGAAGCCGTAGCCGTAGTTCTTCTCGGTCGTCGACAGCTGCGGGATCTTCATCCAGCTCATGCAGCCGTTGACGTAGTTCGACATCGGCATCTCCGTCGGTGGCTGCAGGGTGTTGTAGTAGTAGGACGAGATCTCGTGCCAGCCGAGCAGCGAGCCGGTGTTCCGGTAGAGCATGAAGAACAGGGGCACGCGGTTGACGTAGTCGTAGTAGGTGCCGCCGAGGATGCTGCTGCCGGTCACGGTCGTGCCATCGGCGAGGGTGGCCGCGACAAGGACCGTGCCGTCGGTCTTCACCGTCAGGGTGCCGAAGCCGGTGCCTTCCGGCGGGTAGCCGTGGTAGCCGTTTTCACCGTTGGCCTCCTGCAGGCCCACCCTGCGCCGGCCTTCGGGGTCGAGGATGAAGTTGTAGGTGCCCGCGTACTGGCTGGCCGGTGGATTGTAGCAGACCTCGCCGGGCTGCGGCGGCGCCAGATGCTCGCTGTACTCCGGATAGCTGTCGTTGCCCCAGGGGTTGCGCACGCCCTCGAAGGGCACGTCGCAGGCCTCGCCCGCAGAGCCGGCGGAGACGATGTGCATCGCGGCGTCGGTGACGAAGAGCTTGCGGCCGGACAGCACGATGCCGAGCGGTTCGTAGAACGGCGCGTAGCGCTCGTCCGGGCAGCAGCAGTTGTCATACTCGTAGCCGCCCGGCGGCACCAGCGCGGGCTGCTGCTCCTCCTCCTCCTCGCAGCTGTCGGTGATCGTGGTGACGACGCCGAACTTGTTGATGCGTCGGATCGTGCCGTTGCCGGTGTCGGCCACGTAGGCGATGCCACTTTGGGCGGTGACACCCGAGGGGTAGAGGAAGCGCGCGTTGACGACGCTGCCGTCGACGTCGCCGCCGACGCCGAGACCGCCGGCGAAGGTGCTGACCGCCCGGTTCTTGACGACGATCTGGCGCAGGCAGTGGTTGCCGAAGTCGCAGACCAGCAACACGCCGGGGGCGAATTCCACCAAACCGCGCGGCTCGCGGAATTCCGCATTGATGCCGGAGGCGTTCTTGGCACCGCTGACACCGGCCTTGCCCGCGAGCGTGCTGACCACGGCGTCGGTGCCGATCCGGCGCACGGTGTTAGCATCGGCATCGCTGACATAGAGGACACCATCAGTGGCGAGGGCGATGCCGTAGGGCGCCATGAAGGTGGCGCTGGTGCCTGGGCCGTCCGCGCTGCCGGAGGCGCCCGTGCCGGCGAAGGTGCTGACCTTGCCTTCAGGCGTGATGCGGCGGACAACGCGGTTGCCGGTGTCGGCCACATAGACGAAGCCGAGCGCGTCGACGGCGACGCCGCGCGGCGCGTAGAAGCGCACCTCGGTGTCACAACCGTTGGCGAGACCCGCCTGGCCGGCGACGCCGGCGAAGGTGCTGACCTGGCCGGCCGGCGTGATGCGGCGGATGACGTGGTTGGCGGTGTCGGCGAGGAACAGGTTGCCGAGGCGATCGCGGGCGATGCCCGAGGGGGAGCTGAAGCGCGCCGCGCTGCCGAGGCCGTCCGTGCTGCCGGAGTCGTAGTAGCTGCCGGCAAAGAGCGAGAACTCCCAAACCGTGTTGGTGCGATCGGTGATCGTGCCTTCGAACGTGCCCTCGTAGAGGTCGATCGCGTAGCGCAGCAGCACCGAACCCAGGCCCTTGCGTTCGACGATGATTTCGCCCTGCACGACACTGGATTCCGACGGGCAGACGATCGTCGAGGCAAACGGATGTTTGGCGCCGCCCAGGTTCAGGGAGCCGCTCAGGCCGCCCGCGGTCGAGATCGTCATTTCGATGCTGCCGCCGAAGCCGCCGTTGAGACCGCCATCGCGCTCGACCAGACCGAGGAATTTGCCGACCAGGCCGCAGGGCAGGGCGCGCACGTGCAGGGTTTTGGTCACGCTCACGCTGCCGCTGGCGTTGGCGGCGGTGAAAGTGACGCTGTGCACCGTGCCACCGGCGCCGGCCGGCGTGCCGCCGAGACGGCCGGTGAGCGGGTCGATCGTGAGGTTCTTGGGCAGGCCCGTGGCGCTGAACCGGGAGGGCCGGAAGCCGGGGTCCGTGTTGTAGAGCAGTTGGAAGTCATACGGGCAAGTGATATAGGCGTCCGGCAGCTCGAATTCGCCGAACTCGGGGGCGTGGCTGAAGACGTTGAGCTCGTGGCGACCCCCGTGCAGGAAGCCGCCGGGCGCGGTCACCAGGCAGGAATACTGGCCGGCGTCCAGCGGGGTGAGCTGGCTGATCGTCAGCGTTTTGCCGTCGGCGGAAACACTGATGCGGCTGTCTTCCGGATCCACCGGTTCGCCGGCGAAGAGCCACTGGAAGCCGAGGTCATTGCCGGCGGCGAGCACCTTCATCACTGCGGTGC
>CANNUR010000134.1 GCA_947523045.1 uncultured Prosthecobacter sp. | reverse complement strand
GTACACGACCGTGGTGGCGGATACCGGCGATGTCGAGGCCATGAAGGCCTACAAGCCGCAGGACGCCACCACCAACCCATCGCTCATCCTCCAGGCCTCGCAGAAGCCCGAGTACAAGTCGCTCGTCGACCAGGCCGTCGCCGAACACAAAAACAGCCCGCTCGCCGGTGCTGCCAAGATCGAAGCCATCATGGATCGCATTCTGATCCTGTTCGGCCTGGAAATCCTCAAGATCGTCCCTGGCCGCGTCTCCACCGAGGTCGACGCCCGCCTGTCCTTTGACATCCAGGGCAACGTCGACAAGGCGCGCCATCTCATCGGCCTGTACGAGGCCGCCGGCATCCCCCGCGAGCGCGTGCTGATCAAAATCGCCTCCACTTGGGAAGGCATCAAGGCCGCCGAGATCCTCCAGAAGGAAGGCATCAACTGCAATCTCACCCTGCTGTTCAGCCTCGTCCAGGCCGTCGCCTGCGCCGAGGGTGGCATCAAGCTCATCTCGCCCTTCGTCGGCCGCATCCTCGACTGGTACAAGAAAAGTACCGGCAAGGACTACGGCCCCGCCGAAGACCCCGGCGTGCAGTCGGTGACGCAGATCTTCAATTACTACAAGCACTTTGGTTACACGACCGAGGTCATGGGCGCCAGCTTCCGCAACAAGGGCGAGATCACTGAACTCGCCGGCTGCGACCTGCTGACGATCAGCCCCGGCCTGCTCGGCGAACTGCAGGCCAGCGACGAACCGCTTGCCCGCAAACTCGATGCCGGCGCCGCCAAGGCCGCCAAGATCGAACGCATCGCCTGCGACGAGAAATCCTTCCGCTGGCTGTTCAATGAGGACGCCATGGCCACGGAAAAAACCGCCGAGGGCATCCGCAACTTCGGCAAGGACATCGTCAAGCTCGAGCAGCTCATCGCCTCCTGCCTGTAAGGGCTTCCGGCTTCAGCGCCGCCCCGCCGGGGCGGCGCTTTTTTGTGTTCCGACGACGCTCCGCCCGCAAAACCGCCTTGCAAAGGCGCGCCCATGACCAGATAGCAGGCCCATGGCTCATCTGGTCAATCCCGTCTTCACCGTCACGCGCGCGGACAAGGAACGCCTGCTCGGACAGCACGGACGGGTGGTCTGGCTGTACGGCCTGTCCGGAGCAGGCAAATCGACCCTTGCCAACGAACTTGCCGGCGCCCTGCACCGGGCCGGCCGGCTGGCGCTGAATCTGGACGGCGACGTCCTGCGCAACGGCCTCAACCGCGGCCTCGGCTTCACCGAACAGGATCGCATGGAAAACCTCCGCCGCGCCGCCGAAGTGGCGCGCCTGGCCCTGGAGACGGGCAGTGTCGTGATCTGCAGTTTTATCACCCCGCTCAACACGATGCGCCGAATGGTGCGCGACATCATTCCCGCCAACGACCTGCTGGACGTGTACGTGCGCTGCTCATACAGCACCTGCGCCGCGCGCGACGTCAAGGGCCTGTACGCCAAGGCCAAGGCCAACGCCCTGGCCAACTTCACCGGCAAGGATTCCGCCTTCGAGGAACCCGACGCGCCTCCGGCCCTGCTGCTCGACACCGACGCCTGGGACGTGGCTGAATGCACCCGACGACTGGTCGAGGCCGTGCTCACCCGGGTCACCGTCTAGCCGACCCGGCGCAACTCCCGGTGCAGGCCGGGGTTGCACTCGCCGCCCCGCACGCTTGCGCAACCCTCGCCGCCCGCCACCTTGCCTGCCATGATCCCCGTTTCCGCCCTCACAGGCGCCCTGCTCGCCCTGGCTCTCTACGCCAGCGCCGCCGAGCCCCCCCCCACGACCGCACCACCCAAGGGCGAGTCCGACAAACCACCTCGCCCCGAATGGCGGGGCGGCTTCGGAGGCTTCGGCCGGCCACCGCGCCACGACGGCTTCGACAAGCTGCCCGAGCCGGAACGCCGCAAGGTGCGCGACGCGCTCGACCGCGTCTGGAACCGTCCCGAGGTCATCGCCGCCCGCGACGAGGCCATGCGCGCCAACGACACCATGCGCCGCGTCATCCGTGAGGCCCTGCAAAAAACCGATCCGGAAGCTGCCGCCATCCTCGCCCGCCTCGAACCCAGGGAGGGTTTTGACCCCAGCAAGCTGCCGCCGCTGCCACCTCCGGAGGCCCCGAATTTTCCGGAGGCCGTCGTTGCCCGCATGGCCTCCGAACTGCAGGCCTTTTCACGTCCCGAACGACGCGAGGAAACGCGTCAGATGCACGAGCGCGTCATGGCCCAACCGGCGCTGCGCGAGGCCTTCGATCTCCTGAAAACCCGTGAGGGCGAAGCCCGCATCGAGGCCCTGCATGCCCTGCGCAAGACCTACCGCGAGGCCATCGGCGCCGAGTTCCAGGCCGCGCGCGAACGCCGGGCCGCCAGCGAAGGCGCCAAGCCGCCGCCGCCCTGATCAGGCTTCGTCGCCCAGCCGGCGATCCTGCGCCAGATACCCCTGCACGTAGTCGCGCACGGCCTCCTCCAGCGTGAACAGCGGCTCGTTGTAGCCCGACTCGCGCAGCCGGCCGATGTCGGCGCAGGTGTAATACTGGTACTTCTCGCGCAGGGCTTCCGGCATGTCGATGAAGTCGATTACCGGGTCGCGGCCCATGGCCATGAAAATGGCGCGGGCCAGCTCCACCCAGCTGTGGGCGCGCCCCGAACCCAGGTTGAACAGACCGTTGGCGCCGGGTGAGGCCGCCAGGTGCAGGGTCATCTTCACCGCGTCCTTGACGTAGAGAAAGTCGCGCTGCTGACAGCCATCCTGATAGTCCGGTCGGTGCGACTTGAACAACTGCACCCGTCCCGTCTCCAGAATCTGCCGGTGCGCCTTGTGCACAACGCTGCGCATGTCCGCCTTGTGATCCTCGTTCGGACCATAGACGTTGAAGTACTTCAGGCCGGCCACCTGGCCGAGCAGCCCGGTCCGGCGCGCATGCAGGTCGAACAGATGCTTGGAGTAACCATACATGTTCAGCGGCCGCAGCCGGTGCAGATCCTCCAGCCGGTCGTCCATGCCGTGCGCGCCATCGCCATAGGTCGCCGCTGACGAGGCGTACACAAAACGCCCGCCACGCGCCAGCGTCCACTCGCAAAGCAAGCGGGTCAGCTCGTAGTTGTTGCGCATCAGGTAGTCGGCATCCCGTTCCGTGGTCGCCGAGCAGGCACCGAGATGAAGCACGTGATCGAAGCTGCCCAGCGCGTCCGGCGAAGTGCGCACGAGCCGCTCGAGATCGCCACCATCGAGGTAGTCGGCAAACTTCAGCGGCACCAGGTTGCGCCACTTCTCGTCCTGCGTGAGCCGGTCGCAGACGACAATGTTTTGGCAGCCGCGGCGGTTGAGTTCCCAAACCAGGGCGCTGCCGATAAAACCGGCGCCGCCGGTGACCAAAATGCGGGCATCAGGGGAAAGAGACATGCCAGGCGTTAGCCAGGGCGGAGACGGTTTGCAACCGGCGACTTCCAGCGGCCCTCACCCCCGAGGCGATTTGTCTTGTCAAAAGAGACCTTATTTGATTAAATTTTAATCAAATAAACCCCATGCGTTCGTTGACCTATTGGCTTGCCTCCACGTTCGTGGCCGTTCTGGCTTCGCGCGCGGCCGAGCGTGGCGAGAGCCTGATTGCCTTGGCCGGCGAGACCGCCGTACCTCTGCTGGCGGTACCGGATTCCGGTCGCTCGGCCCTGCTCGGTGTCGGCGTCATGGCCATGGCCTACACCTATCGCCAGGCCTGGCTGGGCTGGCGTCGCCCTGCCTGAACGACTGGGATTACCAGATCGACAGCATGAAGGCGGAGCTGTCCTTGACCTCCGCTCCATGAAGGCGGAGCTGTCCTTGACCTCCGCTCCCGGCGGCTGACGCACGACCGCCTCGAACTGGCGGGCCCACTCGCGCACGACCTTGCGGGCATGGCTGTAGCGATTGAAGTCATGCAGCGAAAGGATGAGGGCGGAGCGATTCTGCTCGGCGTCGCTGAACTCCAGCAACACCTGCTTGCACACTGGATCGTACAGGCGTCCTTCGACGGCGATGCGCCCCTTGAGCGGCGCGCCAACGAGGATTTCGGCACCGGGCACGGCGAGCAGGTTGATGGCCCGGCGGGTGACGCCACCAGAAATGGGATTGGGATCCAGTTCGACGAGCGCGAGCTCGACAATGAGACTGTCGGGCCGCGGCGCGGCGACCACCTCCTGGCGCGGGCGCGGCGACTCGCGAAAGGCGCGTTCGAATTCCTGGCGCGTATAGGCGGCAAGCTGGGCCGCCTCCGCCTGGCGGTCGGCGTTCCGGGCCTCCAGACGCGAAAGCCTGCGTCCGATGGGGCGCAGATAGTCCAGACAGACTGGCGCCACATGCAGGGTCCAGCGGTTGCGCGCCTCCGCCCAAGCGGCTACCGAGGGATTGCGCCAGACCCGAGCGAAGGGCGAACCGGCGACACCGGTCGGCTGCATCTCGGCGGCGTGGTTTAAAAAGGGCGAGGGATCGGCGGGCTTGGCCTTGGTCAGGCGCTTGATCTGCGCGCAGGCGCGCAGGCGAGCAGCGGCAGCAGGGCGACGCACAGGAGCAAACGTGACAGGGCGACCATGGAAAAGTTGGCGCGGCGCGTCGGTGACGCACCGTCATGGAAGCCTACGTGCGGGAGAGCCGGTTCGCGTCTGGGAATGGCGCTCCGGCTCACTCCATGCCGCCGTCAAGGTCCCGCTCCACTTCGAGAATGCGCTGCAGGGCGTCGAGGAATTCCTCGGCGGCCTCCAGCGGCAGCATGATCGTGTCACGACGCCCACGCACGTCCTCGGTGATCTTGATGACGCGGCCGCGCTCGTTCTCCTTGAGGTCCAGGAAGAAGATCTTGCGCTCGGTGAGGATCTTCTCCGAATGAAGCGGCGGATTGCCGCGTCGCGGTTCGTCAAAGTCGTCGTTCCTCATGCCCGGGGATCTCCAAGAGTTACAAAGTGCATTTTCGAATATTCGCAGCGATTGTAAAAAACCGGCTGCGCTTGTCAATGCCCGCCTCAATGGCTCAGGCCAGCCGCTTCGCCACTTCCGCCGACAGCGCCCGGTTGTCGGCGCGGCCGGCGGCGCGCTCCTGAAGAACCTTCATCACGGCGCCCATGTCCTTCTTGCTCGTGGCACCGAGCTCGGTGATGACCGCCTCGGCAAGCGCCGCCAGCTCCCCGGCGGGCAGGGCTGCGGGCAGGTACTTTTCCAGCACGGCAATCTCGGCGCGCTCGGTCGCCGCCAAATCCTCGCGGCCGGCCTGGCTGTAGCTGGCGACCGAATCCTGACGCTTCTTGATCTCGCGGCGGACCACCAGCAGCGCCTCGCCGTCGTCAAGTTCGCCCTCGGCGCCGGCCTTCTCGATGGCGGCATACTTGATGGCCGACTTGAGCGCGCGAATGACATTGAGCGCGACGCTGTCCTTCGCCTTCATGGCGGTCTTCATGTCTTCGACGATCTGGCTGGAGAGGGGCATGAACGTCATCATGACGAGCCCGGCGACCTTGTCCAGCCAAGGCCTCACCCGGAGCGCGTGCATGGCGCAGCCTGCTCGCTGGAGCGCGGCGGCTCCTCAGGCGAGGGGTCTTCGACACACGCGCGCTCCGGGACCCCCACCAAGAAGGCTTGCATTCGGGCGCAAGCCCCCGAAGGTCGGCAGTCAATCCCCCGCCCCGCACCTCACACATGCCAGAGTGGCTCGCCGTCATCATTTTAGGAATCATCGAAGGCGTCACGGAATTCCTGCCCATCTCCTCGACCGGCCACCTGCTGATCCCGCAGACGCTCGGCTGGCTGCCAGCGCGCAGCGACCTCTTCAATGTCGTGATTCAAAGCGGTGCCGTGCTGGCCGTGCTGGCAGTCTTCGCCAAGCGGGTGCGTCACCTGGCAGCCACCCTCAACGAACCGGAGACCCGCGACTTTCTGCTCAAGCTGTCCGCGGCCTTTGCCGTGACGGCCGCCGGCGGCGTGCTGATCAAGACCTTTGACATCCAGCTGCCTGAGGAGGTCAAACCGGTCGCTCTGGCAACACTGATCGGCGGCCTGGTGATCTTTCTGCTCGAACACCTGCACCGCGACAAGACCGGCAGCGCCCGCATCACCTGGACCGTGGTGATCGCCGTCGGTCTCGCCCAGGTGCTCGCCGCCGCCTTCCCGGGCACCTCGCGCTCCGGCGCCAGCATCCTCATGGCCCTCGCGCTGGGGATGTCGCGCCCGGCCGCCACGGAGTTCTCCTTCCTGCTTGGCGTGCCCACCCTCATGGCCGCCGGTGCGTTCAAGATGTCCTCCGAATTTGCCAGCGGTGGCCTGGCGGAGGAAAACCTGGCCCTGCTGCTGCTCGGCACAGCCGTCTCCGGCTTCTCCGCCTTTCTCGTGGTGAAATGGCTCATCCACTTTGTCCAAGGGCACACCTTCAATGGCTTTGCCTGGTATCGCGTCATTCTTGGCAGCTCCCTGCTGGTCTATGCGGCGGCCCGCTAATCCCACCACCCGCCTGATGTCCCGCGCTCCGCTCAGCCTCACACGCCTGCTCGACCACAGCCGGGGCCTGTTCCGCCGCACGGTCTTCCGCACCTACCGCCTGCTCAAGCATCCGCGTCTGCTCAAAGCCAGCGCCAGCCGGCGCTGGTTCGCCCGTCACTTCCTCGACAAGCGCGTCTGGAAACCCACCCAGCACACGCTGGCCGGCGGTGTTGCGGTCGGCCTGCTCGTGTCCATGCAACTGCTGCCCATGCAGATGCCTGCCGCTGCCATCCTGGCCGCCGTCTTCCGCGTCAACATCCCGGTCGCCATCGTCATGTGCTGGCTGAGCAACCCGGTCACCATCCCGGCGCTTGTGCCGCTGGAATACGCCCTCGGCAAATGGGTGCTGTCGTGGATTTCCTCAGTGCCCTCCACCCCCTTCCCCCGCGAGTTGCCGCACTCGCTGGCCGAATCCTGGCTGACCCTCAAGGAGCACGCCCCAGTCATGCTCTTCGGCGGCCTGCTGCTCGGCGGCGCACTCGCCCCGCTCGGCTACGCCCTCACCTATGCCGGCTGGAGCCGCCTGGAAGCCTGGACTCTGCGCCGACGCAAGCCGCGCGCAGACAACACGCCGCCCACGGAACCGCCCCCCCCCACCGCCGGGCCTTGACTTTCCCGCCACCGGCCGCACGCTCGCTCATGTCCAGCCCCGAGCGCACTCACACCATGGCCGTGTTCTGCGACTTCGAGAACCTCGCCATCGGCGTGCGCGAGGCCCGCTACGACAAGTTCGACATGGGCCGCGTGGTCGAGCGTCTCCTGCTCAAGGGCAGCATCGTCGTGAAAAAAGCCTACTGCGACTGGGACCGCTATCGCGAGCACAAGAAGGCGATGCACGAGGCGGCCTTTGAATTGATCGAGATCCCGCACGTGCGCCAGTCGGGCAAGAACAGCGCCGACATTCGCCTCGTCGTCGACGCTCTCGACCTCTGCTACACCAAGGCCCACGTCGACACCTTCGTCATCGTCAGCGGTGACTCCGACTTCTCGCCCCTGGTCAGCAAGCTGCGCGAGAATAACAAGACCGTCATCGGTGTCGGGGTCAAGAACTCGACCGGCGACATCTTCATCAGCAACTGCGACGAGTTCATCTTCTACGACGACCTGGTGCGCGAGCAGCGCCGCCGGCGCACCGAAGGCGAGCCCCGGACTGCGCCCCCCCGCAACGGCGAGGCCGCCGCGCCCAAGCCGCGCCCCGGCAAGGCCACCGCTGCACCGCCCGCCAAACCCGCCGGTGATCCCGAAAAAGCCGTCGAACTGCTGCTGGAAACCGTCGACGCCATGCTCGCCGAACAGGGG
>CANNUR010000133.1 GCA_947523045.1 uncultured Prosthecobacter sp. | reverse complement strand
TGCTCATGGTGCAGGGCATCAGCAACAAGATCCGCGGCGATGGCGACGGCCACCAGCGCGGCATGAGTTGCCTGCTCACCGGCATCGAGCTCTTCGCCGGCAACATCATGGGTGGCGGTGGTCAGCCGGCCGGCTGGGCGCGCGGACCGTCGATCGACCAGGTCATCAAGACCCGGCTGCAGGCAAATCCGAAGACGAAGACCCGCTTCGGCAGCCTCGAACTTGGTGTTTGCGTGGCGGATCGCGCCGATCCGTGGACGCGCTGGGTCTATGCCGACGCCAACAAGCCCGTGGCGCCGGTGTCCGACCCCTACCAGCTGCTCACCCGCCTCTACGGCCAGATGAAGGATCGCGAGCACCTCAAGAGCGTGCTCGACGACGTCGGCAGCGATTTGAAGCAGCTCTCCGCCCACCTGCCGGCCGCCGACCGTGCCCTGCTTGAGGAGCATGCCACCCTTGTCCGCGCCATGGAGAAGGAACTCCAGGAAGACGTCGCCGCCCGCCGGTTCCGCCACGCACCGCCGAAGCTCGAGGACAACGTCGCCCTCGACAACGACCAGATGCCCAAGCTCAGCCGCATGCAGATCGACCTGCTGGTGAACGCGCTCGCCAACGACATGACGCGCGTCGCCACCCTGCAGTACACCGCCTCGGTCGGCGGCGCCAAGATGCGCTGGCTCGGCATTCAGGAGGGGCACCACGATCTCTCGCACGATCCCGACATGAATGAGGGTTCGCAGGAAAAGCTGACGAAGATCAACACCTGGTTCTGCCAGCAGCTCGCCTACCTCGCCGAGCGCCTCGACGCCATCCCCGAGCCGGGGCACACCGGCTCGATGCTCGATCACACGCTGATTGTCTGGACCAACGAACTCGGCAAGGGCAACTCGCACACGCTGGATAACATCCCCTTCGTCTGCCTCGGCAAGGCCCCCGGCCTGCGCTCGAACCGGCTTATCCAGTTCGACAAGGCCGCCCACAACCGCCTGCTGCTCACCTTCGCCCGCACCATGGGCGTCGACCTGCCCACCCACGGCAACCCGGCCATGTGCGAGGGCGGCGCGCTGGAGCTGGGTTAAGAGCAAGGAGCAAGGAGGTTTTGGGGCGGATGGACAGGCCCCCGATCGCGCGCAGCGCCATGGACTGCGCCGGTCCTCCGCCGCTCTGCCCCCTCGCTCAGCCGCCGCCCCCAGAACAGAGGGTCCGCAGATTTCACCGATTACGCAGATGGCAGAAGGGGAACCGCAGATGTCACAGATGAGCGCCGATGGCCGGGGTCGATAAAGTACTCCTGGGCTTTAGCCCGTCGGAGTCTGACCAGCCGGTTGTGAACCGCTGATGGGACGCTGATTTGACGCTGATCTTGGAGGGGCAACCGCAGAGGCATGGATTGGAGATCCGAGAGGATCCTCCGGCCCTCTGACTTTGGTTTTGCTTTTCCGTCCACCCACACGACCGTTCCGCCAGGCAGGATGAGCGTGCCATCGATCACGAAGGCGAACACGATGCCGCGCCGACAACCCTTCCTTATCCCTGACATGAAATCGGTGATGCCAATCCTCAGCGCCTTGGTTGCTTTTGCGGTCGCTCTGCCAGCCGAGGAGGTGACGCTTTTCAGCTGCACGTCGGCAGGCCTCGGAAAGCTTCAGGGCCATGAGGCCGAGAAGGTTTCCCTGGGCGCCGAACTTTCCAAGTTGGACACCGGGGTCAAGACTTTCAAGGAGGTGATTGAACAGTATCGGGAGAAGTCATGGAAGGCCGAGCCGTTTTACGGCCCGGTGAAGAAGTTCATCGTCATGGACACGGCCAGGAAGATGTACATCGTCCATTTCGAGTATCTGAAGGGTCACAAACGGCTCGACCCGGGGAGCCGATTCGCCGTTGCCGAGTTGCAGAAAGTGGATGGGAAGCCTGGCGAATTCATCGGTGATCCTTACTGGGGAAGCAGTGTCACGGAGAAGTCGATCGTGGATCAGCTCCAGCGTGTCGCCGCGGCCCTGAAAGATCCGGAGAAGAAGCCATGATCGGCTCAGGTGCCTGCCGTGGCGCCTGCGGAAGACATGGAACGCACGGAGGAAAGCGAGACCGGTGGGGCGCCCTGGCGTGAGTCTTATGGGCTTGGGATTTGCCGAATTCCTGTGGAGGAAGTTGTTAGGCTTTCCGACTGGCCGACCTCGGTTGTGAGGCCGTTTTGCCGCAGAGGGGCGGAGAGGCAGAGGGGCGGAGAGGCAGAGGGGCGGAGAGGCAGAGGGGCGGAGAGGCAGAGGGGCGGAGAGGCAGAGGGGCGCTTTGTCTTTTCCTTGACGGGAATGTTAGGGGCGGAGAGCCTTCACTGGAACCGCTGGGTATCCGAAGGGTCCGACAAGTCCGACGAGTCCGACAAGGGGAATGATCCGATGGATTCCTTGAATCCACTGGCTCAGGCCGCTCCTCCCACCAACTCCCGGAACTCCGCCTCACTCAGCACCTTGACGCCGAGCTTGGTGGCTTTGTCGAGTTTGCTGCCGGCTTCGTCGCCGGCGAGCAGGTAGGTGGTTTTGCCGCTGACGCTGCTGCTGACCTTGCCGCCGTGGGCGCGGATGAGATCGGCGATCTCCTCACGGGGCTGGCTGAGGGTGCCGGTGAGGACCCAGGTGGTGCCCTTGAGGCTGTCGCCGACGGCGGCGACCTCGCGCTGGGTGAAGGTCAGGCCGGCGTGGCGCAGGCGGTCGAGCAGGGCGACGTTGACCAGATCGCGGAACCAGGCGTGGATGCTGGGGGCGACGACGGGACCGATGTCGGGGCACTGGGTGAGTTCCTCGACGCTGGCGGCGGCGAGGGCGTCGATGCCGCCGAAGTGCTCCATGAGGGTGCGCGCAGCGGTGGCGCCGACGTGCAGGATGCCGAGGCCGAAGACGAGTCGCCAGGGCGGCTGGTTTTTGCTCTCGGCGAGGGCCTTGAGCAGGTTGTCGATGCTCTTGGCGCCCTGGCGTTCGAGGCTGGCGAGGCGCAGGGCGTCGAGGTCGTAGAGATCGGCGGCGTCGCGGACGAGGCCGGCGTCGACGAGCTGGGCGACGACGGATTCGCCGAGGCCGCGGATGTCCATGGCGCCGCGGGCGGCGAAGTGTTCGAGTCGGCGTTTGACGACCTCGGGGCAGTGCGGGTTGGGGCAGCGGATGGCGACCTGTTCCTCGTCCTGATGGGCGGCGCTGCCGCAGACGGGGCAATGGGTGGGCCGGGGGATCGGGGTTTCGGCGCCGGTGCGTGCAGCGGTCTGCACCTGGACAACGGCGGGGATGATCTCGCCGGCCTTTTCGATGACGACGAGGTCGCCGACGCGGATGTCCTTGCGTTCGATCTCCTCGAAGTTGTGCAGGGTGGCGTTGCTGACGGTGGAGCCGCTGAGGAAGACCGGCTCCAGGCGGGCGACCGGGGTGAGGGCGCCGGTGCGGCCGACCTGGATGTCGACCGCGAGCAGGCGGGTCTCGGCCTGCTCGGGCTGGAACTTGTAGGCGATGGCCCAGCGCGGGGCCTTGCTGGTGCTGCCGAGCTCCCGCTGGTCGCTGAAGCGGTCGACCTTGATGACAGCGCCGTCGGTCTCGTAGGGCAGGTTGTGGCGCAGGGTGTCGAGTTCGCGAATTGCGTCGAGCAGGCCCTCGGCGCTGTCGGCCTGCCAGACGCGTTCGGCGCGGCGGAAGCCGGCCTTGGCGAGCAGGGCCTGGACTTCCTGCTGGGACTGCGGGCCGGCGGGGGCGGCAAAGAGGTCGTCGCTCGCGGCGGCGACTGCGCCGGCCTCAACGACGCCATAGAAAACGATGTCGAGCGGGCGCTTGGCAACGATGCGCGAGTCGAGCTGCTTGAGGGTGCCGGCGGTGGCGTTGCGCGGGTTGGCAAAGCGGGGTTCGCCGGCGCTTTCGCGCTCGTCGTTGAGCTTGGCGAAGCCGGCCTTGGGCATGAAGACCTCGCCGCGCACCTCGAGGGTCTGCGGCACGCCGGCGGGCAGGCGCAGGGGCAGGGAGGGAATGGTCTTGAGGTTGGCGGTGACGTCGTCGCCGGTGCGGCCGTCGCCGCGGGTGGCGGCATGCTTGAGCACGCCGTTTTCATAGCGCACGGTGATGGCGACGCCGTCGATCTTGGGTTCGAGCAGGCAGGCGATGCGCTCGCGGCCGAGCCCCTTTTGCAGCCGCTGGAAGAAGGCGGTCAGCTCTTCCTCCGAGTAGGTGTTGTCGAGGCTCATCATCGGCACCGCGTGCACGATCTGGGTGAAGCCGTCGATCGGGGCGCCGCCGACCCGCTGGGTGGGCGAATCGGGCGTGAGCAGGTCGGGATGGGCCGCCTCCAGATCCTGCAACTCGCGCAGCAGGGCATCGAATTCGCGGTCGCTGATCTCCGGCTTCGCCTCAATGTAATAGAGGCGGTTGTGGTGGTGCAGTGCGTCGCGCAGGACGGCGGCGCGCGCGGCGGCTTCGGCGTGGCTCATGGTGCGCCCTGCATAGCCGGAAAGCGGCGGCGGTTCAAGGGCGGGGCGCGGTCGGGGCAAGCCCTTGCGGCTTGACCGCGGGGCGATGCGTTCCTAGGTCAGCACATTCATGAACGAACTCTCTCCGTCGCCCGCCCAAGGGCGCTTCATCCGCGCCGCGCTGGTCATCTTTCCGGTCGGCACCGTCGTCTTCGGCATCCTGTCCTTCGGCATCTGGTGGTGGAAACGCGAGCGGGTGGAGGAGCGCGGCTACAAGTATGCGCTGGCCCTGCGCCGCGACCTGTCCGAGGCGGGCCTGCGTCGCCATGCCGACATCCTCGCCGAGGCGCTGGGCCGCACCGATGCAGCGCGTTTCCAGGCCGTGGCGGCTTATTTGGAATCGTCCATGGGGGCCGAGAACATGGGCTACCAGGTGCGGCGCGACCGTTCGCGGGTCGGCGAGACCGAGGTGGCCAACATCGACGTCGAACTGACCGGCAAACCGCGCCCGCGCGAGGTGGTGCTGCTGCTGGTGCCCTACGGCGAGGCCGGCCAGGCCGAGGCGGAGAGCCGGTCGCTGGCGATGCTGATGAGCCTGGCGCATGCGCTCACCGGTGAAACGCGGTCGCTCACCCTGCGCTTCGCCGCCGTGCCGCTGGGGGCCGATCCCCAGGCGCTGGCACGACTGGCCGAGGTGGCCGAGTCGCGGCGCGAGCGGATCATGCAGGTCTTTGTGCTTGGCGGTGGCGAAGCGGCGGTGGCGGCCGTCAAGACCGCCCTGCAGACCGAGCGCAGCGGTGCTTTGGTCAAACCCCTGACCCCGCCGGAGACGCTGGAAACAGCCCTGACGGCGGCAGGCGCGCTGAGGACTGCGCTGTTGGAGGCGGCGGAGTAGGGGGTGCGGGGGAGTTCAAAGTTTCAAGTGGCAGGTTTCAAGTTGGCCCAAGCCTTGGCTGCGGAGTCTGGGGGGCTTCAATACGATGAGATCCTGGAAGGCCACTCAGGGGTGGACTGCGCCTGACGCTCTCCAACTTGAAACCTGCCACTTGAAACTTGCAACGGCTCCCCGTCTTCGGCCCGCGTTCTCATCCTTTACACCCCCGGTTTTCGGCCCAAGGGTGATCGTCCATCATGACCCGCCAGGAAAACCTCGAATTTTTCTTCCCCGACGGCAAGACCGTCATTCTGCCCATTGACCACGGTGTCGCCATCCCGGTGCCGGGCCTGGAGAACCCGTTTCCGCTGATCGATGCGGTCAGCCCGTATGTTGACGGCTACGTCATGAACCTCGGTCTGGCCATGCGCGCCGCCGATTCCATGGCCGGCAAGGGCATCTGCCTGCGCACCGACGTGTACAACACCCGCCTCACGGGCGACGGCGCCGGCAGCATCAACGTCTATGGCGCCGAGGAAGCCGAAATGGTCGGCGCCAATGCGGTGATGAACATGCTCTACCCGTGGTCGGTGAGCGAGCGCATCAACTTCCAGGAGTGCGCCGACATCATCCGCTCGAGCATGGACCTGGACATCCCGGTCATCCTCGAGGCCCTGCCGTACGGGCTCGGGCAGACCGACCAGTACACCGTTGAAAACGTCGCCTTCGCCGCGCGTCTGGCCGCCGAACTCGGGGCCGACGTTGTCAAGGTGCCGTATCCGAGCGATGCCAAGCCCGGCGACTTCAAGCGCATCATTGAGCAGGTGTGGATCCCCGTGGTCATTCTGGGAGGCGCCTCGATGAACGACGATGCCGCGTTGCTGAAGGTGACCGAGGACGCCATGGAGGCCGGTGCGGCCGGCATTGCCATGGGTCGCAACGTCTGGCAGCACCGCAGCCCTGCCGCCATTGCCCGCAGTCTGAACGCCATCGTCCACCAGGACGTTTCCGCGCTGGAGGCCCTGGCCCTGCTCAAGGAACCGCTGCGCTGAGGCGCGGCACCGACAAAGCTTAAAAACCGCCCCTGGCGCGGCGTTTCTGTCGTGCCGAAAACCTCTGCTTCCCCATGAACCGCACCGCACTTCTGTTTGCCCTGCTGTCCAGTCTCGCCCAAGCCGGCGAATCGACCTCGCTGAAGATCACGGCCGAGGACTGGGCCGAGGGCGCACCGCCCAAGGACGTCTTTGTCGTCGACGGCACGATCCAGGTCACGAGCCAGGACGGCAACAAGGTGCTGACCGTGCAGCCCGACCCGATCACCGATGCCAGCGCCCAGCTCGGCGTTTCCGCGGCCGGTGAGGCGTCGATCCAGGCCCGCATTCTCGGCACCAAGCGCGGTCGCAGCTCGCCGAAGTTCGGCGTGGCGGTGCATGGCATGAGCGGGCACCGCCTGCTGCTCAACGCGCCCAAGCGCCAGCTGGAACTGGTCAAGAACGACGAGGTGCTGGCCTCAGCGCCCTTCACGTGGGCGAGCGGTGCCTGGGTCTGGCTGAAGCTCGAGGCCAAGCGCGGCGAAGGCGAGGCCTGGCAGATCACCGGCAAGGCCTGGGCGGCCGATGCGACCGAGCCGGCGGAAGCGCTCATCAAGCACGCCGATCAGGGGCTCAAGGGCCAGGGCAAGGTCAGCGTCTGGGGCACGCCCTACTCGGAGCAGCCGATCCATTTCGACGACATCGAGATCCGCGTCGAGACGGTTGCCAAATGAGGCATCTGCCTGCCGATCAAGGGCAGGGGATCCCGCGGATCAATGCAGGCGCAAGCGCGAGACCGAGACCCGGCCGCCAAAGCAGATCTCCACATCCGAGCCGGGATCCTGCGGTCGGCCCGCGTAGCTGGCCGTGTACAGGTGGCCCTCGGGGGTGGCCGCGTAGCTGACACCGAGCGGGCTGCGCGCGGGCGGGCAGGGGACGGCTTCCGGCAGGGGGTGGTCGCCCGGCGGCAGGTGCGGCAGGTTGACGTTCCAGAACTCGCCGTCGGCCAGGGTTTCAACGGCGCAGCAGGCGAAGAGCTGGGTCAGCGCCAGGGCGGGCAGGCCGTGGTAAGCGGCCTCTCGGGCGGCGGCGACGGTGCCCGAGATAACGATGTCCTGGCCGAGGTTGCCGCCGGCGTTGACCCCGGACAGCACCCAGTCGGGGCGCAGGCCGAGGGCGTGCAGGCCGATGCGGACGCAGTCGGCCGGAGTGCCTTCGACGGCCCAGCGGCGTTCGCCGACGGCCTCGACGCGGATGGGGTCGCGGGTGGTGACGCGGTGGCCGCACATCGAGTGTTCGCGGGCGGGGGCGACGACGTGGAGGGTGCCGAGCGGGGCGATGGCGCGCTCGAGGGCGGCCAGGCCGGGAGCGTCGATGCCGTCGTCGTTGGTGAGCAGGAAGTTCAAGGGGAACCCGATGCTGGACGCAGGCGACGTTGTCAATGGCTGGGGTTTGTCAAGTTCAATCGAACAGTCATTTGTCCAAATCCGGGCTTGTTGG
>CANNUR010000132.1 GCA_947523045.1 uncultured Prosthecobacter sp. | reverse complement strand
GTTCAGGACGGGGCGAGAAAGCCCGCGACCTTGCGTTTGAAAAGCGGGAAGAAGGACCTGGCAGGCTTCTCCTGATCGAGAATTTGGGCGTAGCGGATGAGGCCGATGGGCGCCGAGTACTGGGGCTTGTCAAACATGTCGGAAACGCCACTGAAGGGGGTGGAGCCCGCCCGCGTGACCTTCATTCCAAACACGTCGCGGGCAACGACGTCAATGCCTTTCAGGAGGCTGGTGCCACCGGTCAGGAAGACGCCGGCGGCGAGGCGGTCGAGGTGGCCCTCGCAGCGCGCGCGCACCTGGGCGAGGATTTCCTGGACGCGCAGCTGGATCACCTCGTTAAGGAAGGCGCGCTCGACCTCGCCAATGGCGAAGCCGTTGTCGTCCTCAATGCGCAGCATTTCACCCGCCTCGACGTCGTCGAGCAGGCAGCTGCCGGCCTGGATCTTCAGGCTCTCGGCACGGTTGTGCGGAATCTGCACGGCCATGGCGATGTCCTGGCTGATGTGGTCGCCGGCCAGTGGCACGCAGCCGGAGACGCTGATCATGCCGTCGTCGTACAGCACGAAGTCGGCCGTGCCGCCGCCGATGTCGATCATCAGGGCGCCCTCGCGCTTGGCCTCGCGGCTGAGCACGACCTGCGCGGCGGCGACCGGGTTGAAAACCACGTCCTCGACCTCCAGCGGGATTTCCTTGACGCACTTGATCGAGTTCTGGATGCGCGGCATCAGGCCGTGGATGATGTGGTAGTCGGCCTCAAGCTGGCGTGCCTGGCGGCCGATCGGTTGGCGCACCGCCTCGACGCCGTCGACGATGTACTGGCGCAGCACGCTGTGCAGAAAGACGTTGTCCTCCGGGATTGGCACGTTGCGGGCGATGTCCTTCGCCTCCTCGACATCGTGATCGATGATTTCGCTCTGGCCCTCGGGCAGGCGGTGACAGCCGCGGTTGTTCTGGCTCTCGATGTGCGCGCCACTGACGCCGAGAAAGACCGTGCGGATCATCACGTCGCTGCAGTCCTCGGCGCTCACCAGGGCGTCGTTCAGACAGGTTTGTACCTTGTCGAAATCGACGATTTCGCCCTTGCGCACGCCTCGTGAGGCGGCCTGGCCGATGCCGAGAATCTTGATGGAGCCGTCGCGCTTGGCCTCGCCGACAACGACGCAGATCTTGCTCGTGCCGATTTCCAGCGCTGCGTAGATGGTGGATTTCGCCATGGGGTCAACGAAGCTGAGTGCTGGCGGTGCGCGCCTCCGTCACCGGCCGTGCGGCCGGGACCTGCAGCCCGGCCAGGTCGGGCGGGCTGCGGAAGGTGACGGGGACGTTCTGCCGGGCCAGAAGGTTGAGGGTGTCGATCTCCCAGCCGCGCCGGCGCGCCTCATCGCGCACGCGGTCGAGCCGGGCCAATTGCGGCTCGAGGTCATCGACCCCGAAGACCACCTGGGTCTTGTCGGTGAAACGAGCGAGGATCGAGTAGGGCGTCTGCAGTTGCAGGACGAGCGCGCGCGGCTGGCCAGCCTCGTAGCGGGCATCGAGCGCCGCCACCAGGTCGAGCGCCGACTGCAGGGCGAAGTCGGCAAGCGGCTGTCCCGGTGTGTTTTGGGCCAGGGCCTCATGCTGGATCACCGGCAGCGCCACGTAGGTCTCGGTCAGGGCATCGCAGGGGAAGGGCACGCCCTCGGCGTCCACCAGCCAGCCGTCGCCGGCGCGACCGGCCATCATGCCCAGGCGAGGGCAATCGAGCCAGGCCACCGGTTGGCGCTGCTCGACACGCAGGGTCAGGATGCCGGCGTCGAAATCGCGCTCCAAGGTGACTGAGGCCACGGCTGGCAGCTGATGCAGGCGGGCGCGCACCTCGCGCATGTTGATGAAAAGCAGGTTCTCACCGCGGGTCAGCAGGGTCGAGCGGACGATTTTTTCCACGCTCAAGGGCCCGCGCGTCTGCACGGCGACCTGCTGCAGCTCGAACTGTGGATTTTTCAGGATGGCCTCCTGCACCGTCACCTTGAGCAGGCCGGTGAAGCAGATCAGCAGGATCAGGCGCAGCGCCCAGGTGTAACCGCGGCGCGCGGCCTCCTGCTTGGCCATGGCGCGAATTTTCGGCGAATCGACCGGCAGTTTGGCGGCCTTCGGATTTTGCCCGGTCGGCGGGCGCCGGCGTCCCTCCACGGCCTCAGGGCCGCGTCGCGTCGAAGCCTGGATTCGGGAGAGAGGCATGCAGGGTGCGAGCGTTAATTGTCAACGTTCATTAAATAACTGTCTTTGGTCTGCAATGCCATTTTTTTTCTGGAAAAAACACGGCGTGGCTGACCGGTCGGAGTTCACCGTGCCAGAACCCGCTTGCCAAAGGGTGAAGTGCCCGCATAGTGCATCCCCGCTTATGGCTATTTTCATTGGCATTCTTACATTCATCGAGGTTCTCGTCTGCCTGCTCCTCATCCTTTTTGTCCTCATGCAGCGTCCGCGCCAGGAGGGCTTGGGAGCCTCGTTTGGCGAGGGCATGATGTCGCAGATTGCCGGTGCCCAGACGACCAATGTCCTGCAGAAGCTGACCGTTTATCTGGCGATCCTGCTTTTCATCCTGACCCTCACTCTGGCGGTGCTGACCGCGCGTCAGCAGACGGCCAAGGCCGACGTCAAGGTTTTCGACCCGCCGCCGCCCGCCGCACCGGCCACCAGTGAAGCGCCGAAGCCGGTCGCGCCGGAAGCCGCCAAGAAGGAAGAGGCTCCGGCGGCGAAAAAAGACGCGGCTCCGGCCGCGAAGAAGGAAGTCGCTCCTGCTGCCGCGCCGAAGGCGGCCGTGGAAACGTCCAAGCCCGCCGCTCCTGCAGCTGCGCCGGCTGCCGCCAAGGAAGCCGCCCCGAAAGCCAACCCCTGATCCCGCCCGGCATCAAGCTGCGGGTTCAACCTCCGTTCCTGACCATGACCGGCGGCACGGCCTCCCTTCGCTCCGGCCTCGGTCGGCACGGGAGGGCGTACACCCTGGTTCTGTGGAGCTTGCTGGCGGTGCTGGCGCCGGCCGCCGATCACGTGCGCTGCCAGCTCGCCGACGGCTTCGATTTCCCGGTCGGCAAACCCAACGGCGAAGGCTACTACAAATCCCGCGGCTACTTTCCGAACGGCCACCTCGGCGAGGACTGGAACGGTCGCGGCGGCGGCAACAGCGACCTCGGTGACCCGATTTATTCCTGCGCGCGCGGGGTGGTCGTCATTTCGGAGAATGTTCGTGGCGGCTGGGGCAACTGCGTGCTCGTGCGGCATGCCTACCGCGATGCGACCGGCAAGATCGCCATGGTGGATAGCCTCTACGCGCACCTGCATCAGCGGGCGGTACGCGTCGGCCAGGTGGTCGAAAAGGGGCAGCAGGTCGGCACCATGGGCGGCAACAACGGCATGTATTATGTGCACCTGCACTTTGAGATGCGCAAAAATCTGCGCATCGGC
This sequence comes from uncultured Prosthecobacter sp., assembly GCA_947523045.1. Classification (GTDB taxonomy): domain Bacteria; phylum Verrucomicrobiota; class Verrucomicrobiia; order Verrucomicrobiales; family Verrucomicrobiaceae; genus Prosthecobacter. The sequence goes on along the minus strand of CANNUR010000132.1, from coordinate 4,432 downwards.
ATGAACCGCCCGTTGTTCGCCCGCGACAACAGCAATTACTACAGCCCGACCGACTTCATCAACAAGCACCGCAGCCTGCCGGTGAGCTTCCAGAAATACCCGATCCCGCTGGGTTTGTTCGCTCCCTACGGTCGTGCGCTCGACAATCTCGATGGCCCGGGGGCGGGTCCGGGCATCCGTGTGCCGCCTGCACCTGGCAAGATCCTGCCCGAGGCCGGCCCCTCTGCCGACGACGAGGATTTCTGGTCGAAGCTGCGCGACCGGCTCAAGCAGGGCAAGGTGACGAACGGTCTGGAAGACGGGCGCTGAGCTGCATGGCCCCCGTCTGCCGCGCCCCGCCTCGAACGCGTGGGAAGGCGGATCGGGCACTCAGGGATTGGACGGTGTTTCCCCGAGCGCCTGCACGCGCTCTCCGAAGCGCAGCAGGTAGCCGAGGGCCGCCTTCATGCGCCCGCTCTGGGTGAAGCGACTCGTTAGGCGCCAGTGACGGCTCAGGTCGTAGGCGGCCTGCATGCTGTCCTGGCTGCGGTCGGCGCCCGATGGCGTGAAGCTGAGCTGCAGCCGCGGCGGCTCCTCGCGGACGACCTTCTTGCGGTTGAAGAGCTTGCGGGTCAGTTCGCTGACAAAGAGGAAGGCGGCTCGGCTGGCGGCTTCCGCGGCAAGCTCGGTGGCCGAGCCGCCGAGCAGCGTGCCGGTGGCCAGCAGGGTGGCGATGTCCGGCTCGCTCAGCGGCGGCGAGCTGGTGAAACGGGTCTTCGGCGCGGTTGAGGCGCCGTAGACGAACAGGCTGACGTCGTGGCTGCCGATGCGCGACTCGCCGCGCAGGTCGAGGTCCGGATCGAAGGGGCGTTCGGGTCGCAGGGTGATCGCGCCGTGGGTCATGCGCACGACGCTGAACGGCAGCTGCAACTGCAGGCGGTCGATGCGGGCTCCGCCGCTGAGCTGCGGACTGGCGCCGGTGCCGGCCAGCTTGATATCGGCCGAGATGGCGCCGTTGGCCAGGTTGCCGGACAGCAGCACCGGGTCACGGGTGCGCACCCGCACATCGAAGTCCCAGGGGTGGACGATGGCCGGCAACTCCGGCTTCACTTCGCGCCGACGGGTGTCCGGCGGCACCGCCGGCACGTCGGCCGGCAGTTTCAACAGCGGCAGCAGGTCGATCTCGCGAAACACCCGGCCGCGCACGAGCCCGATTTCGCCACTCACCCGGCCGCGCGCCGGCGTGCCGGTGGCGACGAGATCCGCATTGGCGCGCAGCGAGGCCCCGGCATCGCGGTACACCAGGGCTTCGTCGGCGCGCAGGCGCAGGTCGAGGCGCGGTTGACGCAGGTCGGTGGCGTCCAGACTGCCGGTGAGGCGGACCTGACCACCGGCGAGCAGCAGCGAGGTATCCTCCAGTATCAGTCGCCGATCCCGACCGCGCAGGCGCAGGCGCAGGTCGCGCACCGACGGCAGGTCGGGTCGCTGCCAGAGGATTTCCGCGGCGTCGAGGTCGACCGCGGCCTGCAGACGCGGTTCGGCCAGGCTGCCACGGAGGCTGGCTTCGATCCGGCCGCGCAGGGGCAGGACGCGGACGAGATCGGGTGCCAGCTCGCGCAGGAAACCGAGGTCGGAGGCCGGCAACTGCAATTGCGCCTCGATCGGCAACTGCATCCAGGCTGCCGCTGACTGCTTCAGCGTGGCGACATCCAGCGGCAGGGCGGCGGTCAGGGTCAGCGGCTGCAGGGGCGGCTGGGTCAGCTCGAGGCGGTTCTCCACCCGGCCGTCCTGCCAGCGGCTGTCGAGGGTGAGACTGGCTGGCTTGAAACTTGGGGGCGCCTGCGGCAGCAGGATCTTCGAGCCACTCACCTGCAGGCTGCCGGTGGGATCGGTGGGCCGGCCCTGCAGGCGCAGCACCAGATCGAACACGCCACGTGGCAGGCCGCTGACCCCCGCGAGCACCTCTTCAAGCGGCAGGCCCTGGCCGCGCAGATCCACATCCAAGGGCGGTGCCTCCGCGCTTTCCCAGGCAAGCGGCGCGCGCGCATGCCCCGACAGCAGCAGGCGCTGGTCCTGCCAAAGCTGCAGTTCGTCGAGACCGGCCTGCTCTTCGTCCAAGGCCCCGCGCGCGGTCAGTCGCCACGGGCCGGCCCCCGCCTCCAGTCCGAGCAGGCGCAGCCGGCGCTCGGCAAACTCGGTTTGCACCTGCAACCGCAGCGGCTCGGGCCGACCGGCCAGGCGCAGGTCGGCGATCTGCAGGGCCGCGCTGCCCGTGCCGGACCAGGGGCGCAGTTGGCCGGTGGCGGTCAGCCGGCCATTGGCGCGGCCGGCCTGGATCTCCGGCACGCCCAGGCCCTGGAGCAGGGCATTGAACAGCGGCAGCTGAGCCAGGTCGGCACTCGCCTCGGCACGGAAGGCATGCGGCGCACGCAAGGCCACGTCCGCGCTGGCATCGAGTCGGTTGTGCTCGTCCGCCTCCAGGCGCAGGCTGGCCAACCGCAGCTGTCCGTCGCTGGCCCGCAGCTGCAGCCGCAGCGGACCGAGTGCCATGCCATCCCAGGCGGTGTCGGTGACGTCGACCTTCAGTTCGGCCTGCAGTGCATCGAGCACGCCTTCCTGCAGATCTGCCAGTGCCAGTGTGGCCCGGCCCTCGGCGCGCAGCACGGTGCTTGCGCGCTCGGCCGGGAAGGTCAGGCCAAATGACGCCATCCAGGCCTCGGGCTCGGGCAGGTCGGCGCTGAGGGTCGCTTCCATCGGCAGGCGCTCCTGCAACTGCAGGGTCGCCGCCAGACTCACGCGGTTGGCGCCACCCAGGCGCAATGCCGGGATCTCCAGGGTGGCAGTGCGGCCGTCGAGACGGAAGCGACTGTCGATCTCCGGCAGGCGCCGGCCCTCCAGCGCGAGCTCGCCGCCGCGCAGTTGGCCCTCGACTTCGGTCGGCACGGCACCAACGCCCTGGGCGCGCGCCTGCAGATCGATGCGACCCTGCAGCGGTGGCGCTTGCACGAGCCAGGCCGCCGGCTCGGGCAGCTCGGCGCGCAGCGAGGCCTGCCAGCGCGTCTGCGGCGCGTCCGACAGTTGTGCGGGCAGTTCGGCCTCGCCTTCGAGGCGGCCATGGTTGGCGCCGCGGCTGATCACGCCTTCAGTCAGGCGTGCGCGGCCGTCGGCGATCTCGAGCTTGCTGGCCAAACGATCGGCCCGCAGGCCGGCGGCCTGCAGGTCGTTCGCCCTCAGTTGCGCGGTGACCGCAAGCTCCCGCGGGGCGGTTGGATCACCGCTGACCCGCACCTCGGCCTCGGCCTCGCGGAACTGCACCTCCTCGGGCAGGCCGAGGCCGGCCAGCGCGGCGGCGTCGAGTCCGTGCACACGCAGCTCGGCCTGCAGCTGCCGGGGCGTGGCGAACAGGCCGCGCAGCGCGGTGTCCAGATGGATGCTGGCCTGACCGCGGGTGCCGCGCGCCTGCACACGCAGCTCGGCCTCCGGCTGCCAGAGGCGGCGGGCATCGACTGATAGCGTTTCGACGACCCAGCCGCCGGGGAGGGCGAGTTGTTCGAAGGCCACCTGCAGCGGTTCCCATTTCAGCACGGCCTGTAGATTTTCGAGTTTCACAGCGCCCGGCTCGCGCTGTAGCAGGCGACAGCTGAAGCTTCCAGTATGGCCGGCGCCGGAGTGCAGGCTCAGGCCGCGCATCAGCAGGCGTGAGCCGTCGGCCAGGGTCAGGTCGAGATCGAGATCCTCAAGTTCGAGATCGCGCGGCCAGAGCGCGGGCGGAGCTTTGCCAGTCTTGGATGGCTGCGCGCGCGGTGAGGAGGGGAGCTGGCGCAAGTCCGCCACGACCCGCAGGCCTCGCACCCGCACCTTGTGAAGCAGGGCGGGGAAATCGCGGTGCCAGAGTGCGCGCCAGTCGTACTCGACGTGCAGTTCCGCGCTCGAGGCCTGGGTCAGCCAGGGCTCACCGCGGATACTCAGCTCGCGCAGGCTCAGGTCGCTCCACAGGCTGCCGTCGACGTGCCAGTCGAGCTCGAAACCTGCCGTTGCCGCCAGGACCGGGCCGCCGCGCTGCAGGGCGTAGCGCAGCAGCGGCTGGTGCAGCAGGACCAGCAGAACCCCGAGCACGGCAAGCATCGCCAGCAGGCCGAGACAACCCCGGCGGAGGCGGCGGCGCGGAACCTGCGGGGGTGGCGTCACAGGGGGCAGCTTACCCCGTCAGGCCTCTGCCGCAACCCTTCGCCGCTCAGCGTGCGGCTCACGCGCAGAACCGCGGCTTCAGGGCGGCGCCGTCGCGGATGTGGGCCTGGCGCGAGCCTTCGACCTCGACCGCATTCTTGACCGCGCGCGGCAGGGTGCAGGGATCGGCCCCGCGCACCACGGTCGCCCCCGCCGCCGCCAGCCGGTCGAACCACCATGCGGACGACACCGACGGATCGATCAGCACCCGGCGGCCCTTCAGCCC
>CANNUR010000131.1 GCA_947523045.1 uncultured Prosthecobacter sp. | reverse complement strand
AATGGTACTCGGCGACGCGAAACCAGTCGCCCACCGACACCCGCACCGGCATCAACCCATCGCCCCACATCCGCCAAACCAGGGCGCCGGCCACCCCCACCAGCAGCAGGTAGAGTGACCGGGTCAGCCCGGCCAGCAGGCGCTCGGAAAGCGGGATGCCGAGCAGCCAGAGCAGGCTCAGGACCAGAAAGGCGGCGCCAGGCACGGCAACCAACAACAGGGCGAGGGATTCGGAAGTCATGGTCTAACGGCCTGGCTGGGTTCAATGCGGGCGAGCGGCAGGTGACCGGCCTTGCCCTGGTACCAGCTGCGCGAGTCCGGTGTCACCGGCAGCGGCTCTTCATCGCCCTCAAGCGGCTCAAAGAGATCTCCTCCACGGTAGATCTGAATGCGGCCATCGGCCGGGTCCATCGTCGCCAGACGAATCCAGCGGTTGCCGACAAACTCAACCAGTTCGGGATTCGCCCTGACCACGGCCATCAACCGCTGCGGCGTCGTCTCGACAACGAAGAGCACGCGCACGGGTTCGTGCAGCTCCACCGTCTGCAGCGGCAATCCCGTGCGCAGATCGCCCTGGAAACCGTTCATCACGCCCACCAATCCAGTGATGTTGTGCGGCAGCTTGGTGCCACTGCCGTAGACCTCGTTGTCGACCGTGGAAAAGTAGTACTCCAGGTTGATGCCGGCGCAGACCGGCACCACCGCGGCCAGCACACGCGCCAGGGCCTGATCGCTCGAATCCGCGTCCGGATCATAGCTGACCAGGAAGGCGCGGCGATCCAGGAACAGGCCGCGGGTGCGCGCCCGACGCCCCACAAAGGCGACGGCATTGGTGCAGTGACCATACTCGGGCCGTGGCTCGGCGATGTGCTCGGCACGCGCCTGCACATGGCGCAGGGCGCGCTCGCCGCGGATCCCCGGTCCGGCGGTGCCGAAACGGCGCACCCGCTCGTCGGCATTCAGCACGCGCGCACGATCGAGCGACTGCTGCACGCGGTTGAGGTCGCCGCGGTGTGAGGCAGGCAGCAGATCCGTGTCAAAGAACTCAATGTCATCACTGCAGGTATCGTGATAGCCACCGAGGAACCAGGTGTCCTCGGGGATGATGATGCCGCGCCCGCGCAGCACCGCCCGGACCCCGGGCCGATTGGCCATGATGGCAAAGACACGGGCATTCGGAGCCCCCGTGCGACCGCCGCAGGCGCCGCAGCAGTAGGCGGACTCATAGGGATTGTTCAGACTGGTACTGCCATGCCCGAGCACCACCACCAGGCGGGCATGCGCGCGCTGCAGACCCGCCGGTCCAAGCACGGAAAAAACCCGGTCGGCCATCTCCTGCTCGGTGAACCCGCGAAGCAGTCCGGTGGTGGCATCGCGCGACTCGGCATCGTCACGCATGAAGGTCAGCTCGGTTTTCGGCTCCGGCAGAAAGGCCCGGTTCAGCCGCCGAATCAAGCGACCGTAGCTGCGCGGACTGAGCACGCGGAAAATGAGCGGGAAGAGCGACAAAAAACCCAGGCAAGCCGTGCTGATCCAGCCGCGCACCAGGGTGCGCGAGGAGATGAAGGTGTTGCGCGTCACCCTCGCCCAGGCGCGGCGCAGCCACTGGCGCTTGGCCTGCAGATGGGCGTGATCCCCGACTGCCACCTCGCGCACGGCATGCGCCGGTGTCACCACGACCGGACAGAGCGAAACACCGCGGGCCTCATCAAGACCCGCGTAATGGATGGCCACGCCAAAGAATCCAGCCGCGCCGACGGTCTCCATGTTCGGATCCACCTCCTCAAGGGCTCGGCGGAACGACTCCTCCCGCTCATCGATGCAAAACAGCACCTGGGCGGCGAGACGGTCGCCCTCCGCCTCAACGGGCGGCAGGGACCGGTGTTTGGCCAGGGGGATGAGGATGCCGCGCTCATGACGCCGCTCATAGGCCAGGTGCAGCAGGCGGCGGCGCTCGATCTCATGACAGTCAGCAATCTCACTCTGCAACCGCTCAAAGTCGGCCTCGGCCAGGCCAGCGAGCTCATGGCTGGCCAGGCCAATGAGTTGGGCGACATCAAAAAAGCGCGCCACCGGCGTCAGGCGATCCGCACGCGGCGCCAGCACCGGCACGCGACGCCAGGCGACGGTGTCGCCCATCAGATCCTGCAGGGCGGCCAGGGTGTAGGTCAGGCGCAGGGCGACAAACTCCAGCAGCGAACAGCGCACGCGATCGTGCGGCGCCAGGGTCACGTCCTTTTCCAGCATGTTCACCATGCCGGCCCAGCCGCGCAGCGGCAGCAACTCGGCGGTGAGAAACGACTCCCATTCATCTTCGGGCACTCCCAGCCGCTGCAGAGCGTCGAGCACCACCGTCTCCGCATCCATCGCCTGCGCCTCCTGGCGCAGGAACTCCGTTCGCGCCCCGGCCAGGTGGCGCCGGTAAACCGCCAGCGGCTGTGCCATGATGCGGCGCGAAGCGACCAACAATCCGTGCTCACGGCCCGGCATCGGCCAGTAGGCGATGCCCTGATCGAGATAGGCCCCCACCAAACGAATCAGCGGGGGGTGAATGATGCGATCCAGATCCTCGCCGGTGGCGGCCAGCACCGCCTCGTGAGGTCGCCGGGGCCGGCACGGTGGCGACGCCTGAAGCAGCGGCACTCGTGCGAGACAGGCTTGCCAAAGTCGCACCGGAGTGTCCCCGGTCAAACAGTGGGCCGAGGCTGGCGGCAAATCGCGCCGGAAGCCGCGCAGCCAGTCGCCCTCCTCCAGCTGCCAGGCGATGTCGAGACCGTTGACCCGGCGAACGCCCGGGATGAGCAGCGCTCGACGCAACGTTCGGCGGCTCAGCCGTCCGGGCAGAATCACGGCATCCGGCTGGCAGCCGAGCACAGCATCAATGTCCTCATCAAGAATGCGGCCCTCCACCCGCGCCTGTTGATAGGCCTCCTCGCTCAGAAAGGGTTCCGCCTCAAAGAGCTGCGCCGCTTGGACTACCGCCGTTTCGAAATCCTCGTGCTGCAGGGCATGCAGGGTGTTGTGATGGACGAACACCCCCATCGGCCCCTGACTCGGCAGGGCGTGAGCGGCATGCTCCAACGCGTGCCGGAGCATCTCCCGCCGGCCGGCCACCGGCGCAGTGGCACCCTGGGTCGTGCAGGCGGGGGATGGAATCATGGAATGCACTCAATAAACAACGATTGCCCCGCCACGCCATCCCCTCCTCAGGGGGTATTTGCCGCCAAATTTGCGGGGGCCCCCGACCGGGTGCGAGAATCCCCTGCCGGGGGGATGTTTTTCCGCCGCGATGCATGCGTTTTTGCTGGCAGACACTCAAGCCATGTCATCGCCCGCCCCCCTCCCCACCGCTTCCGGCCCGCAACCCGTCGGCAACTTCGCCGGCTTCCGCCAGCACTTCGGCAAGGATGTCGTCTCCGGCTTCCTTGTCTTCCTCATCGCCCTGCCGCTCTGCCTCGGCATCGCCAAGGCCAGCGGTTGCCCGGCCATCGCCGGCATCTTCACCGCCGTCGTCGGCGGCCTGCTGACCCCGTTCCTCAGCAACTCCGAACTGACCATCAAGGGCCCCGCCGCCGGCATGATCGCCATCGTGCTCGGCACGGTCAATGAACTCGGCTACGAGAAGGCCCTCGCCGTCGGCATGGCCTCCGGCTGCCTGCAGATCCTTTTCGGCGCGCTGCGCCTCGGCACCCTCGGCGAGTTCTTCCCGGTGGCCGCGGTGCACGGCATGCTCGCCGCCATCGGCGTCATCATCATCTCCAAGCAGATTCACGTCGCCCTCGGCGTCGCCGCCCACGCCAAGGAGCCGCTTGAACTGCTCGCCGAAATCCCCCACAGCCTGATGAACCTCAACCCCGAGATCGCCCTCATCGGCGCGCTCTCCCTGCTGCTGCTGTTTGGCCGTCACTTCCTCAAAGCCCGCTGGATCCAGGCGGTCCCCGGCCCGCTGCTGGTCCTGCTCGTTGCCGTGCCGCTGTCCTTCCACTTCGACATTGCCCACCAGCACATGTACCAGTTCCACGGCCACGCCTATCCGATCGGCCCGGATCAGCTCGTCAACCTGCCGCTCAACCTGCTCGACGGCATCCGGGGCCCGGACTTCTCCGCCCTCTTCAGCGCCGCCAGCCTGAAATGGATCGTGCTGTTCTGCCTCATCGGCAGCCTCGAGTCCATGCTTAGCGCCAAGGCCGTCGACCTGATCGATCCCTGGCAGCGCCGCACCGACCTCAACCGCGACCTGCTCGCCGTCGGCATTGCCAACACCCTCGTCTCCTGCATCGGCGGCCTGCCGATGATCTCGGAAATCGTCCGCTCCTCCGCCAACCGCAACAACGGCGCGCGCACCCGCTGGGCCAATTTCTGGCACGGCCTGTTTCTGCTCCTGCTGGTCGCCAGCGTGCCGTCCCTGCTCAATCACATCCCGCTTGCAGCCCTTGCCGGCATGCTGGTCTTCACCGGCTACAATCTCGCCTCGCCCAAGGAATTCCGCCACATGTTCCACGTCGGCAAGGGCCAGCTCCTCGTCTTCATCACTACCCTCATCGCCACGCTGGCGACCGATCTGCTACTTGGCATCGCCATCGGCATCGCGGTCAAGATGGTCCTGCACCTGTGCAACGGCGTTCATCCCGTCAACCTGCTGAAGCCACACGCGGACATCGAGACCTGCCCCGAGCAGGGCCATCCGGTCGTGCGCGTGCGCAAGGCCGCGGTCTTCAGCAACTGGCTGCCGCTGCGCAAGCAACTGCTCGCCCTGCGCGACCATCCGCGCGTGCGTGTCTGCCTTGCCAACACCCACCTGGTTGATCACTCGGTGATGAAAAAACTTGAGGAGATGGTGCAGGACTGGAAACTGGAAAACCGTGAACTGATCCTCGAGGGCCTCGACGGTCATTCGCCGGTCTCCAACCACCCCCAGGCGGCGCGCCTGCAGCGTGTCCGCGCCTGATTCTCCACCATGCTCAAATCCCTGACCTCACTCGCCGCCTTCCTGGCGCTCGCCGCGCCAGCCGCTGCCGACCTCTCCGACTCGAACGGCAACCTCTGGCTCAACTACGTCGGCGATCACCCGCTGTTCGGCAGCCCCTGGGGCCTGCACCTCGAGGTGCAGAACCGCCGCGAGGAACTCGGCCGCGAATGGCAGCAGCTGCTCATCCGCCCCGGCCTCAACTACCAGCTCAGTCCGACCGTCGCCGTCAGCGCCGGCTGGGCCTACGTGCGCACCTACCCTTCCGGCGACTTCCCCGCCGACACCGAATTCCCCGAGCAACGCGCCTGGGAGCAGGTGACGCACCGCTTTGAAGCCCTCGGTCTGGAATGGCAGCAGCGCCTGCGTTTGGAACAGCGCTGGATCGGCGAGATGGCCGGCAGCGAACGCGCCGGCTACGACCTGGCCAACTGGCGCTACGAAAACCGCGTCCGCTACCTGCTGCGCACCACCCTGCCGCTGACCTCGGACAAAAAGACCTACCTGGCACTTTGGAACGAGACCTTCGTGAATTTCGGCACCAACGTCTCCGGCAATGTCTTCGACCAAAACCGCGCCTTCATCGGCCTCGGCCGCAGGCTCGGCGAGTTCACCCGGCTCGAGGTCGGTTTCATGGAGCAGACCGTGCAGCGCCGCGGTGGCGAGATCTGGGAACACAACCACACGCCCAGCATCTGGCTCACCTCGACCTGGCCGTTCGGCCGCCGCTGAACGGCTCAGGGCTGCAGCGCCAGCACAAAGATCAGCCGGCCCTCGCGCCAGCGCGGCCCGCCAATGAACAGCGGACTGCCCGGCCGCAGCACGGCATCGGTCTTCACCAGCACCTGCTGATCGCGCCAGAACTGCAGGTGCAGGTTGACGCCACCACCGGTTGCCGGCCCCTTGGAGTCGACCTTGAGAAACAGGTCCTTCGACGGCACCACCCAGGATTCATACTCGCGGAACACGTCCTGCAGGTGCTCGCCCAGCACCTCAAAATGGCCGCTGTCGGGAAAGGCCGCCGCCAGCCTTGCGCTCAAGTTGGGCAGATGCGGCGATTCGGCCGCCGCGGCACCCGCCGGCGCCGACGGCAACGCATGGATGAGCGCGCCCCAGACCTTGCCCTCGGTGGCCGGATCGGCCGGCCGACGCGGCGCCTCGGCCGCCGGCACCGACAGGGCGGCGCCGGCGAGGCAGAAGAGGGCGGCACGACGTTTCATTCGGAACGGGCGGTGGCGGTGAGGGCCGATTTCGGGGCAAGCGCCGGCTGCGGCGGCGCCGAGCGGGCATTCTGCTGGTGCACAGAGAACAGCTGCTGATCCGCCGCCCCCTGAGGGAAGCCGACCAGGGGCCGCTCCGCCGGCATTTCCTCCAGGCCTTCAAGCAGCAGCACCGTGGCCTCGGCCGCCTCGGAGAAGTGGGTGGAGGCATGGACTCCGGGATCCGGCGTGTAGGTGGCCAGCACGCGGCTGTCGCCACCCGTCGGCAGGCGTACCAGCACGGCCGTCAGCAGCACCAGAGCGGCGGCAACCGCCAGTCGCGGCAGGCGAAACCAGGCCAGCCAGGAGGCTGCACCCCGGCGACGCTCCACTCCGGCAGTCTCGCGCGCCAATCGCACCTGGATCTGGCTGTTGAAAAAGTCGGCGTGCGGCACAGCCATCTCGCGCGGCAGGTGCTCGTGCAGGCTGCGGCTGAGCAACTGCAGCGATTCCGCCTCGCGGCGCAGGGCGGGTTCCACGCTCAGGCGCGCGGCAAACCGCTCACGCTCGAGCGGCGTCATTTCGTCATCGAGCCAGCGCAACAGGTCGATGTCTTCAGGCGGCGTTTTCATAGGTGTCCCTCAACAGTTCTTGCAGCTTCTTACGGGCGTAAAACAGGCGACTCATCACGGTGCCGAGCGAACAGGGCACGGCCGCGGCGATTTCCTCATAGGACAGGCCCTCGATCTCGCGCATGACGATCACCTGGCGGTGGTCCTCGCTGAGTTGCCCGAGAGCGGCGCGGATGCGGCGGCCGAGCTCGACGTTGCGCAGCGCCTCGTCCGGCGCGGCGGCGCCGTGCGGCGCCGTCTCCGCCCCGGCCGCGACGCGGTGCTCGGTGCGTTCGTCGTCGAACTCGCCATCGGCCTGGATGCGCTTCTTGCGCAGCCAGTCGTAGGTGACGTTGTGGGCGATCCGGTACAGCCAGGTGTAGAACGCCGAGTCCATCTTGAACCGCGGCAGGGCGCGCCAGGCCTTGATGAAGGCCTCCTGCGCGAGGTCCCAAGCCTCGGTCTCATTCTGGATCATGTGGTAGGTCATGGCGTAAATCCTCCCCCGGTAGCGCGTCACGAGCTGGTCGAAGGCGCGCGAGTCACCCGCCTGGCTGCGCCTGACCAGGTCGTGGTCCGGGACTTCGCCGGGTTCAGGCGCAGGAGAGACGGGCATGAGCTCGGATGTCAGAGGTGAAGACGGGACCGCGGGAGCAATTATTCAACGCCATTGTCCCCGGATTTGCGCCGGCGTCAAAGCGCAGATTCACACCTCGCCCGGACTGACACGAACCTGCGCCGACAAAAAAAGCGCCGGGAAGCGCCTTCGACCCGTATCCGCCTTTGCCAAAACCCCACCCCCTCTCTACGATGAACGCCATCATGTCCACCGTCCAAACGGCCGCGAAGGGCCGTCAGTTCCCGATGTTCGATCTCGCCCGCCTGCTGCACACCGTTTTCGAGCCCACCTACGGCCGCAAGGTCTGCATCCTGATCGACCTGCCCGACCTCGCCGAGGCCAGGGACATGGCCTTCCTCAGCAACCCCAACCGCGCCATCCAGCGCCGCGCCCACCAGTATTTTTATCTTGGCCTGCAGAACGGCGTCCTGGAGGAACTCGCCCTCCAAGGCGGTGAAATGTTCGCCTACGTGCAGACCGGCGGCAGCACCCTCGACCGGCCCGATGAATGCGCCGA
>CANNUR010000130.1 GCA_947523045.1 uncultured Prosthecobacter sp. | reverse complement strand
CGGCGCCAATGCCAAGGCCAACCGCCGGTATTACAGTCGCGAGGTGTCGCCCTCCGACATCCTTGCCGGCCGCACTGGCCGGCCGCTGAGTGCCCAGCGCCTGATTCGCCAGCTCTGAGGCAGCGGATCCGCCGCCCGGGACGGGCCTTGCCTCAGGCCGACGGTTTTTCCGCCAGCGCCAGCACGGTCTGAAAGCCCGGGCTGCGGGTTTCGCGATGGACGATGGAGGTCTCGACGGCGGTGAAGCCGGCCTGGCCGAGCATTTCATGGAGTTCGGCCTCCGAGAACCCGAGCCAGTGGTCGGCATACAGCTCGCGGGCCTTTTCGAAAGAGTGCTTGAGCAGGTCGAGCACGGCGATGCGACCGCCGGGCTTGAGCAAGCGATGGGCGGCACGCAGGGCCTTGAGCGGGTTGGCGGCGTGGTGCAGGGCCTGGCTGAGGATGGCGAGATCGACGCTGGCCGGCTCGATGGGCGGATCTTCGATGTCGCCGTGGCGGAATTCCAGGTTGGCGAAACCGTGCTCGCGGGCGAGGCCGGCGCCGTAGGCGACCATTTTTTCCGAGCTGTCGACGGCAATGACCTGCCGGGCGCGCTGGGCGAGCAGCTGGGCAAGGGTGCCCTCGCCGGCGCCAAGGTCAGCGATGACCAGGGGCGGCAGCAGCTTGAGCAGCATCTCGCCGAGGGCCTTCCAGGAGCGACCCGGGATGTAGTGCCGACCGAACTTGCCGGCGAGGGCATCGAAGTAGGCCTGGGCACTGCGGGCGCGCTTCTGCAGGACCACCTTCAGGGCAGTGACATCCTTTTTGACCTCCGGCAATTCGGCGCCGGCGGCTTCGAGCAAGGCGTAGAAAGCCTCGGGCGGATCCTCGGCCAGGCTGTAGAGGCGGTTCTTGCCGCTGCGACGATCGGCGACCAGGCCCGCGGCCTTGAGCCGGGAGAGCTGGGCGGAGATGTTCGACTGCGGCAGGGCCAGGATCTCCTGCAGCTCGGCGACGCTGAGCTCCTCGCGTCGCAGGAGCAGCAGCAGGCGCGCGCGGGTCGGATCGGCGGCGAGCCCGAGGGACTTGAGCAGGGAGGCCATGGCGGCGCCATGTTGGGCCGGGCAGGCACCTTTGTCATCCGTCAAGTTGTGGGGGCGCGGATTCCGCCCTTGTCTCGCGGCCGGCCCCGGTTACCTTTGCGATGCCGTCGCCCCCAAGCCGGCTCCCCCTTGTGAACCGTACGCTTGCCGTTGCCCTGCTGCTCGGCGCTCCGGCCTGTCCGGCAGTCGCCCAGGACACGCGCGCCCCGGCAGCGACAATTGAACTGGAGCGGCTGAAATTTCAGGAGCGCCTGCTCGAAGCCAGCCTGCAGCCGCTGCAGCAGCACCTGGCCGCGCTGCAGGCCCTGGAACAGCAGCGGGCCGGCGCGGGTGATTACGCCGGCGCGATTGAGGCGCGCAACCAGCGCAAGAAGCTGACCACCGAACTCGAGCGCCTCGACAAGGAACTGCTGCTGACCCACACTCGCGAGGAGTCGCTCAAGGCCCGTTTGCTGCCCGACCGCATCCCACTGGCCCTGGATGCGGCCGAGCTGGCGGGCGGAGTTCGTCGCGACGGCGGCGCGCTCACCGGCTGGAGCGGGCCGGAAGCCGCAGCCACCTGGAAACTGCCGGACCTGCCACCGGGGGGATATGAAGTCCTGATCAAGTACCGCTGCGGGGCGCTGGAAGGCGGCACACTGGAGGTGCGCGAGGCGCACTTCCACCTCACCGCCGAGATTCTGACCACCCTGCGCGGTCCCCAGGAAAAGAACCTGGGCACACTCAAGATCACCGACGGCCGTGGCACGCTGATGATCCGTGCGCGCAGCGTCCTCAAGGACAATCTCATGCACCTGCTCGCGGTCCACCTCGTGCCCGCCGCCCGCTGAAACCCGTCATGCGCCGCCTGCTACCTCTTCTGCTTGCCCTGCCCGCCGCACTCGCGGCGCAGACGCCGGCCGATCCCGCGCCTCTCGCCGCCGCGCGCGCCGGCTTCCTGCGCGAGGTGCTGACGGTCTCGCAGAAGCTGACCGGCCAGTACGAAGCCGCGCTGGCGCGCACCGAGACCGAGCTTGCCGCCGCCGGCGGTTATGAGGAAGCCCTGCTCATCCGTCGCCGCCGCGACGAATTGAAGGCGCTGTATCCGGCGACCGAAGCCGAGGTGGCACTGTCACTCGCCGTGCCCCTGCCGGTGCAGCAGGCGCGCCTGTCGGGTTCAGTCGAAGTGCGCGGCGACGTGCTCACGAACTGGCGCACCAATGGCAGTGCCGCCGAGTGGAGCAGCGTACGCCTGCCCCCGGGTCGTTACTACCTGGAGCTCGAGGCCAGCCTGAGCGAGATCGCCGCGCCGCCCGACGCCCTGTTGCCGGGGCGGGTTCGCCCCCAGGAACGAGCCGTGTTCGAATTTTACGAGCTTTCGCTGCTGCCCGGCGCCGCTGAAAGCCGGCGCTCCTTTGAAATCGGCCTGAGCCAGGATGAAAGCTCCTACACCTCCGTGCAGATTGGGCCAATGCAATTCACGCGCAGCCCGATAACCCTGCGCCTGGCCGCCACCGCCGGCTACCCCGGCAACCAGATCCGCCTGCGCGCCCTGCGCCTCATCCCCGCGGTCCAGGAGGCACCGACCCTGGCCGCGCCCATCCCGCCGGAAGGCCCCAGCCTCGACGGCTTGAAGAAGTCGCTTACCGAAGCCCTGGCCGCTGCGCAGAAACCGCTGGCCGACGCCTACCTGGCGCGCCTTCGCGAACTGGCCCAAACCGATCCCGCCCTCAAGGAGGCGGCCGAGGCGGAGGAACGCCGCGTGCTGCGCCAGCTCGGCAACGCCGGCCAAACCGGCGGCGCCCTGCGCCTGACCAGTGCCAGCAGTCCGCTCGGGGCCTTTGACGACCTCGATGGAGCCCGCTATGTCGCGGGCACCGGCGACGAGGGCGACCGCTTTGAGGTCGAGCATGAGGGCCGCCGCCTGCGGGTGCAATTGCTCTGGGTGCTGTGTGCGCCGGTGGATGCGGGCACCGACGCGGGGCGTGCCAAGGCCTTCCGCGAGCACTTCCGTCTCGACGAGCAGAGCACCTTGACCCTCGGAAGGCTCGCCCAGGAATTCACCGCCGGTTACCTCGAAGGCAAGCCGCTGCGCCTGCTCGTGCGCCCAGGCCGCAACAAGGACGGCAGCGTGTCCGCCCTCGTCTTCCTGCCCGACGTCGGTCTCTTCCAGAACGTCCTGGTCGATCAGGGACTGGCCGCGGTGGCACCCCCCAAGGAGCGTCGTGCCGTCAGCGAAACCGGCCTACTCGACAGCCTGCTCGAGCGCGAACAGGCCGCGCGCCGGCGCAAACCCGCCCCCGGCGCCTGGGCTCTTTCGGACACCCGCCCATGAAACCGCTCTGCCTGCTCGCCCTGCTCCTGGCCGGAGCCACCGCCCAGACGCCGCCGCTGACCTCGGCGCCGGTGGCCGCCAGCGCCGAGGACTCGCGCCTGCGCCAGATGGAGACCATTTACCAGCAGCAGCTGCGCGCCCTGCATGTACCCGTGGTCGCCGACTACGTCACCGACCTGCAGCGGCTTGCCGGCACCGCCCCCGATCCCACCCCCTACCAGCGCGAGATCACCCGGATTCAAGGCATCCTCGCCAGCGGCGGCGTGGTCGATCTGACCGCGGCGGCACGCTCGCTCAAGACCCCGGCCGAACCGCCACCGGAACCGGGTGCACCCCCGGTGCCGCGCCTGCGCCGGGGCACACTCGCTTTGACACCGGCCCTTGCCGCCAGCATTCGGCCGCGGCCCGACAGCAGCGCCAGCCCCGAGGCCGCCGCCATCGGCGAGATCGAATGGCGCATCGAAAGCCTGCCGCCCGGCCACTACGAAGTCCTGCTGCACTATGCCTGCCCGTCTTTGACCGCTCCACTGACACTCGAGTGCAGCGTCGGCGAACTCCGTCTGGCAGCCAGCCTAGGACCCGAGGGCGCCACCCGCGACGCCACCACCTACAGCATCCTGCGCCTGGGTCGCCTGAGCCTGCCGCAGGAACTGCGCGGCGAAACCCTGCGCCTGCGCGCCGGTGCGGAGGTCACGCCCCTGCTGGTCAAGCAGCTCATCCTCACCCCCTCGAAAAGCACCAACTGACCCCTCACACGACCTCGACCATGGGAGCACAATGGAAACAGAAATGGCGCGAACTCGCCGCCGATCAGAAGGGCCGACTTGTCGGCAAACTCACCCGCGAAATCCAGGTAGCGGCGCGCCTCGGCGGGCCCAACCCGGAGTTCAACGCCCGCCTGTTCGCGGCAATCGCTGCGGCCAAGAAGCAAAGCGTCACCCGCGACGCCATCGAACGCGCGCTCGCCAAGGGCAGTGGCACCGGCGCCGATGCCGTGCAGTTCCAGACGGTCGTCTTTGAAGGCTTCGCCCCGCACCGCGTGCCGGTCATGGTCGAGTGCCTGACCGACAACAACAACCGCACCTCCTCGGAGGTGAAGGTGCTGTTCAAGTCCGGCAGCATGGGCACGCCGGGCTCGGTCGCCTGGATGTTCGAGCACTGCGGCCTGATTGAAGCCCAGCATGCCGACGCCTCGACGGATCTGGAAACCGCCGCGCTCGAGGCCGGCGCCGACAATGTCGAAACGCTCGAACTGGATGACGACGAGGCGGCCGGACAGGTTGGCGCGCGATTCTTTACCGCCACCACCGAGCTCGACACCGTGACCAAGGCGCTCAAGGCCGCCGGCTGGCAGATCACCACCTCCGAGCTGCACTATCACCCGAAGGATTGTCCGGAACTCAGCGACAGCCAGCGCGAGGAGGTCACCCGCTTCCTGCAGGCGCTCGACGGTCATGCCGATGTCCACCGCGTCTACGCGGCGCTCAAGTAGCGCCGAGCCCTTCCCGCCCGTCCGCCCATGCACCGTTGCCATCTGCTGGTCCTGGTCCTGCTCGGCGCCCTGCCGGCGCAGGCTGCTGCCTGGCCGGAGTGGCTGCGCCTGCCCGGCCTGGGGCGACGACCGGTGGCCGCGGCACCGCAGCGGCTGCAGGTGCTCGACTTCACCGGCGGCACCGGCCGCAGCGCGCGGCAGGGCCTGATCCAGGAGCTCAGCGCCGTTCCGGAGGTGCGGGTCAGCGACGAGGCCGCGCCGTTCCGCATCAGTGGTCACTCGGTCGGCGGCCGGGTCAGCGCGCGCCTGGCCGACGCCGAAGGCACGCTGCTTCTGGAACGCAGCTATGCAGCGCCGGGCCTGGAGGAAAACCTGCGCCAGCTGGCCGACGACCTCATCCTCGCCACCACCGGCAAACCCGGTCTGGCCACCAGCCGCATCGCCTTTGTCAGCGACCGCAGCGGCAGCCGCCAGATCTACCTGTGCGATCCACAGGGCCGCGATGTCCAGCAACTCACCCGCCATCCGCACGGTGCCGTCAGCCCGAGCCTCTCGCCGGATGGCTCGGCAGTCGCCTTCACCAGTTACCGTCCCGGCTTTCCCGTCGTCATGCTGCTCGATCTTGGCCAGGGCTGGGAGCGCGTCCTCACCGATACGCCCGGGCTCAACACCGGCGCCGCCTTTGCCCCGGATGGACGCCGCCTCGCCCTGGTGATGAGTTTCCTGGGCAACCCTGAGATCTTCGTCACCGACCTCGGCACCAACACCGCCGCCTGTGTCAGCGAGACGCTCGGCGTGCCCTCCGGTCCCTCCTGGCATCCCGATGGCCGGCGCCTCGTGTTTTCCGACGATCGCGGCCAGGGTCCGCGCCTGCACCTCGCGGAAATCCCCGAGGGCGAAGGCGAGGTACGGCTGAGCCTCTGGCCGAGCGGCTTCCGCTTCTGCACGGATCCGGAGTTCTCGCCGGACGGCCGTCAAATCGCCTTCACCGCCCGCTTGGGTGGCGAAAGTGCCATCGTGATCAAGGACTTCCCCTCCGGCCGGACCCGCGTCATCCAGCGCGGCGGTGCCCGTCACCCCTCCTGGAGCCCGAACGGCCGCTACCTCTGCTACAGCCAGCACGGCGCGCTATACATCCACGACCTGCTCACGCGCGAACGCCGACTGGTGCTCTCCCAGCACGGCACCATCACCGAACCCCGCTGGATGCGATGATCCGCCCCGCCCTGCTCCTGTCGCTCGCCGCCGGCCTCACCGCCTGCACGGCCCCGCTGCCACCCGGCGGCGAAACCACCGTGCTGCATGCGCTCGGCCCGCGCGAGGGTTTCATCAGCCCGCTGGTACAGCCCCTGAGCCCCGCCTGCCCTGCCCTGGTTTTTTCCGGCACCGAATACGCCCTGACGACCAGTCACCAACGCCTGCTGCGCGACTTCGTGACGACGCTGCCTGCCACCCTCAAGGACACGCGCCTGCTCATCGTCGGCCAGACACCGGTCGACCTGCCCGGCGGCCACGCCCGCGCCCTGTCCGAGCGCCGCGCCCAGGCGGTGCGCCGCTTCCTGATCGATCAGGGCTGGCCGGCCGAGCAACTGCAGACGCTCGGCCTCGGCCACGACGCCGCACCGGCGGGTCACACCGGCAACAGCGTCGTCTTGTACCGGCAGTGACTCGGCTCAGCGCCGCTCACGACTGAAACGCGACTCGCTGCTGCCACGCGAGGAGGTCAGCACGGAACTGCGACTGCCTGTGGCGGCACGCAGTTCACTGGAGCGCATTGACCCCGACGAGGACGCGCGCGAACTGCCGCGTTCAAACGAGGAACTCGGACGCGAAGGCGTCAGGGTCGGCGGCCGCGATTCCCGCAGCCGCGAGGAAGCCGGGGGCGACGAGCGCAGGGCCGGCAGCGAGGAACCCGCCCGCAGCGAACTCGGCGAGCCGCGATCGAACGTACCCGTGCTGGGGGAAATCAGCGGGCGCGGGGTGACGGCGGAGTGGCGACTGCCGCTGGCAAAGGGTTCCAGGGGTCGGGGGTCGCGCTGGTAGTTGCCCGAATACACCGTGCGATAGCCGGTAACGGAACGGGTCGGCGCCGCATGATGGCGGTGATGATCGTGGTCGTAGCGGTGCCGCCCCCACCAGGAGGAGCGACCGCCCCACCAGCCGCCGCCGAACCAGCCGACGGAAAGTGAGGAATGGGCCGGTCCGTAGCCATACGGGGCATAACCGTAGGGCGCGTAGCCGTAACCGGGATAGACCCGCGGCGGCGGCGCGCCATAGACATAGGGGTCGTAGGGAGCACAGGAGGAGAGCAGGCCAGTGGCGAGCAGCGCGCAGCCTCCGAGGACAGGCATGAAGTTCATGTCTCATCTGACGCATGGCGCCGGGAAGTATTCAATGCAGTTCTGTGCCGCATCTTGCCGGCTGGCGCGGCCCGTGCTATGCAACCGCTGGATGCGTTATCATGTCATTCACCGCACGACCTACGTGTACGAGAGTCCGGTGACGGTCTGCCACTACCATGCGCGCCTGGAGCCGCGCCTGCTGCCGGGCCAGGCCTGCCCATGGCATGAACTGACCATCCATCCGGCACCGGTCGAACGCGCCAAGCGCGCCGACGCCTATGGCAATGCCTGCGTCTATTTCGAGATCGAGGTGCCACACCAGAAACTTGAGGTGATCGCGCGCAGCCTGGTGGAATTGCGACCGCCGACCGCACTCGATCCGGAACTGACCCCGGCTTGGGAGGACGTGCGCGACGCCTGCCACGGCGACCAACCCGGACCGGCGGCGGCCGCTGGCGAGTTCGCCTTTGCCTCGCCACTGATACCGACGGGCGCAGCCTTCGCCGACTACGCCCTGCCCTGCTTCCCGCCGCGCCGGCCCGTGCTTGCGGGGATCTGCGAGCTCAATCGCAGGCTCCACGAGGACTTTGTCTTTGACCCCGCCGCCACCGACCTGGCGACCCCGGTGGCCGAGGTCTTTGCCAGCCGCCGCGGGGTCTGTCAGGACTTTGCCCAGGTCATGAT
>CANNUR010000129.1 GCA_947523045.1 uncultured Prosthecobacter sp. | reverse complement strand
GTACGAGACCACCCAGTTCTACGGCCTGCTCGCCAATCCGCAGGGCATCTTCGCGCTCTACTCCTACCGCAGCGCCCAGCAGTTCCACAAGTTCTGGGCCGCCGGTTCGGGGCGCGACTACGCCCTCGGCGCCATGAGCGCCGCCTACGACCGTTGCGCGACCGCCGAGGAAGTCGTCCGCATCGGCCTGCAGGCGGCCGCCGAATTCGACAGCGCCACCGGCGCGCCATTTGAGATCCATCACTGCCCGCTGGCCAACGCCGAGCCGGCCAAGGCCGCCACCAAGACGCGTCGCCGCAAGCGCTGAAGCGATCAGGCCCGCCGGGCCTGGGCGGGCGCCAAGAGTCGCCAGAAAGCACTTGCCGCCGCGCCCGGCGACCGCATATTGACGGCTCATCCGCGATCGGTTCGCGGTTCTGGGGCCATAGCTCAGTTGGTAGAGCGTCTCGTTCGCAATGAGAAGGTCAGGGGTTCGAATCCCCTTGGCTCCACCAGTTTTAGAGGTTGTTGCGGTTGACCAAGACCTTGGCCGGACCCGGGCCGGCTTTCTTCAGCACGCCAAAGGCGGTGCCGGCCGGCAGGACGGGATCGACCGGCAGGGCGCTGCCGGTTGTGTACCACTTGTTCTTATATCGGTAATACACGGCACCCACACCGCCGAAGCCGTCGTCCACGATGAGCAGATCGTTGCGACCCAGCGGCGACTGGTTCAGGCTGGGGGTGAAATTGGCGTCGGTGAACCCGATCTGCGAAAGCTTGTAGTCGGACGCGCGCGCCAGGGCGAAACAGGTGGCGGTGTCCTCCTCGGCAGAAGAGTACAGGTTCTGACGCAACGGGGCTGTCAAAACGCTGCCGGCGATGACGACATCAAGCGGGTAGCTGCCGGCGCTGGTGTTTTGCATGTAGAAATACCGGCCGGGAGCGACCAGCACCTTGCCCGCCGCCGAGTCTGGATCCGCGGCGCTGACCCAGCCGGAGACGGCGCTGCTGTAGTAGTAGGCCTCGCCAACCTCCTGCGGTTGTTCATTGCCGGAAAGCGTGAGCGGTGCCAGCACCAGCCGGGTTTTCACGTCATTCGGATTCGTGGTGGGAATGAAGGACACCTCGGCGACCGAGGCCGGGAAAAGCGTTTCAATGTTCCAATAAGGCCGCACTTCGACCGAGCGCACGCTGCTGGCGCGACCGCCGGGCAGGCCACCTGTCTGGACTTCCAGGGTCGTCGCCGTGTTGGCGGTGACGGTAAAGTAGAGACCGGTCCAGTCACCGGCGGTGACAAGGGCATAATAGGTGTCGGTTGCAGGCTTGTACTGATCGTCCAGCAAGGGGGCACCGTAGCTGTCCAGGGGTGGCAGCCCCTTGAGGTTCAGGGTCGCCGTCTCACCCCCGAGGGTCACACCGGTGACCTGGAAGGTGCCAACGCTCGGCCGCTGGAACTGCGGGGCGACGATCACCGTGCTGCCGGCGGGAGCCAGCACATACTGGCTGCCGCCGGCGGGTTGTGCGACGCGGAACTGCTGCGCGGAAGCGGGAACGGCGAAAGCCGTGATGCAGAGGAGGGTGCGGAAAACGTGCTTCATAAGGGGGTGGCTGAACGTCAGACGTTGACCGTGGAAACCGGCTGGATCGGTTTCGCCTGGCGCAAGGGCGCCCAGGTCAGGCGGTAGAAGACCTTGAAGCCTGTGACCGGCTGGGTAACCCAGAGGGGGCCATTGTTGCCGGGCATGGGTTCGCCGACATTGCCCCAGGTCTTCTGGTCGCGGGAGAACTGCAGCTGGTACTGGCTGGTCGAGCGCGACAGCCAGCTGATGAGCAGTTCACTTTCCAGCTGGTTGAACTCGTTGGTCCAGTTGAAGAGTTCGACACGGAAATCCTGCGGCGGCACCGCGGGTCGGGCAGGCAGCGGTTTGAGCTTGCTGCGCACCGCGCGATGGAGCTTGACCATCATCTGGCGGCGCTTGGCGGCGAGTTCCGGCGTGGCGCGCTTGACCAGGCGGCGGCGCTCGGCCCAGAGCGAGTAGTTGGTGTATTCCACCGCCTTGCCGGTCGTGCCGCCGAGGTCATTGTCGAGATCCGTGTCGGTGCCACCCTGGGACTTGCTGCGCAGGTCGTAGAACTCGTCCTGCGGCTTTTCCGCGCCTTCGCCATCGAAGTAGTAGGCGTACTTGTATTCCTTGGTGACCAGCGCGCGGATCCGGTTCGGCGCTTTGACAATGCCGTTGGGACTGCCGGCGGCCTCCTGACCGCTCCAAATGTCGTCGAAGGTGAAGAGGATGGCATCCTGGACCGGCCGGCCGGCCGGATGGCGCAGCAGCGAGCTGTAGTTGACCCCTTTGAACGGGTAGGCCCTCGGATTGCCGCCCGCGATCGCGCACAGCGTGGGCAGCAGGTCGATATGCGAGACCAGTTCCTCGCAGACCCGGCCCTCGGGGTAGTCGACAGGGTTCGACCAGATGAGCGGCACGTTGGCCATCTCCTCGTAGAATTCAAAGGACTTCTGGCGCAGGCCGCCATGGGCCATGGCCATGTCGCCATGGTCGGAGGTGAAAATGATCCAGGAGTCCTTGCGCAACGCCTGCGCGGCGGCGGCATCGACCGTGCCGTCAAGCCCGTCGAGCAAATCGAGCATCTTGCTCAAATACCGGTCGTTGAGCTTCATCAGGTTGCCGTAGAAGTTCAGGTACTTGAGCTTGAGGGCATCGGTCGGCACCGGCCCGAGACCGGCCGAGGTGAGCAGGAAGCTCGACTGGCAGTCCGGCTTGTGGTTGGTCAGCAGGTTCTCATGCACCGTCGGCGGCAAGCCGATGGCGAGGGGACCGGTCTGCTCCGACCAGGGCGAACTGTCGTCGGGGCGCGCGTGGTAACCGCCCTCGATGTAGGTGCCGTTGCCTCCACTGTCGACCGACAGGCCGGGACAGCCGAGCACATCGTGCGGGTTGATCAGGCAGATGATCAGGCAGAAGGGATTGCCGCCGGGGTTTTCAATCTTTCGGCGCAGAAAGGCCATGACACTTTCGCGCTCGAAGTCGGCGTTCACCGGTCCGTCCGCCTGGGTGAAAATGAAGTCCGGATCCGATTCGTCACCGACCGGTGCCTGCCAGGTGCTGCCGTCGAAGTAGCGGCCGTCGTTGTCGATCATGCCGCCACCGTAGTTCTTTAGCTTGGCATCGCCGCCGGCATCGGGTGAATTCCACTGCTGCATGCCGTAGCGACTGATGTCGTCATCGACATGACCGCCGTCCGGTTGCTCGATGCCCTTGCTCAAGTGCCACTTGCCCTTCCAGACCACGTCATAGCCGGCGGCCTGCAGCACCGTGGCGATGTTGGGCAGCGAGGGATCGAGTTGATGCTCCTCCTCGGATTGCGTCATGCCCTCGGACAGCGTGTCGAAATTGCGATGCTGCTCGGGATACAGGCCGGTGAACATCGTCGTGCGCGAGGGTGTGCACATGGCCGTGTTCGTGTAGGCGCGGTTGAAGGTGACCCCAGTGTTTTTCAGCCGGCTCAGCCCCGGCAGGTTGGCCTCTTCCCAGCCCTCGGGAAACCAGCGCAGGTGCTGCTGCTGATCGGTGGTGAACAGAATGAAGTTGCGTCGTTGCTGAATGGCCTTGGCCTGGGCCTGGCTGGGCCAGAAATGCACGGCGCCTTCAGCGGCGGCCAGCGCCCCACTGCCCCCCACCATCTTCAGAAAATCGCGGCGTCGGCTGGAGTGAAAGGCCTTTTCGTGGTCCAGCTCTGTCTTCAGGGATTCAACCATCCGGCGTCATAGAGCGCCCGACAAAGCCCCGCAAACTTTTTATGGTATTTCGAGCCGTTGCGCTTCATTTCCAGAACTCCGGCATTCACCCATTGGCCCGTTCTTCTTCGGCAAGCATCGTCATGATTCCCGCAGGCGCGCGGCGCGCGCGCAGCAGATCGCTCATGCGCCGCATGAATGGATCGATGTGCCGGAAGAATTTTTTGTACCCCGCACACAGGTAATTGAGTCCGGGCTCGCCGTCCGGCGTGGTCAAGAACCGATGCTTGGGACACTCGCCATGGCAGGCAAACCTCACCTCGCACTCACGGCAGAATTTCGGCAGTCGTTCCGACTTGGCTCCGCCGAAGGCGCGCTGTTGCGCCGAATTGACCAGGGTCGCCAGCGACTCGTTCATGACGTTGCCGAGCTTGTACTTGGGATAGACAAAATGGTCGCAGGAATAGATGTCGCCATTGTGCTCGACGGCGAGAGCCTCGCCACAGTCTGGCAAGAACAGGCACAGCCCGGGACCGTGCCCCGACCAGATGCCGAGCGAGACATCGAACATCTGCACGAAGACCCGGCCGACATCGCGGCGCACCCAGGCATCGAAAATCGCGATCAGGAAATCCCCATAGTCCCCGGCGGGCACGCTCCAGTCGGTGACGACGGAGTCCGGCTGTCCAGGTTCCGGCGGTTCGGCAAAGTCCAGTCCCGCCGCGGATGCCTCCGTCGGCAGCCGTTCAACCAGCGGGATGAATTGCAGGTAACCCGAACCCGCCTCGCGCAGGAAATCGTAGACCTCCAGCGGCCGGGCCGCGTTGAGTCGACTCACCACCGTGAGGGTGTTGAACTCGACGCCGTAATCCTTGAGCAGCTGCATGCCGCGCCAGACCAGGTCAAAGGTCGGCTTGCCGCCCTTGTCCCTGCGATGGGCGTCGTGCAGTTCGCGCGGGCCGTCAATGCTCAGGCCGATCAGGAAACCGTGCTCTCGGAAAAAGCGGCACCACTCCGCGTTGAGACGCGTGCCGTTCGTCTGCAGGGTGTTGTTGATCTTGCGGCCGCCGGCATGCTGGCGCTGCAGTTCGACGATGCGCCGAAAGTAGTCGATCCCGAGCAGGGTCGGCTCGCCGCCCTGCCAGGCAAAGGTGACCTCAGGGGTCTGTTGGGAGGCAATGTACTCGCGGATGTAGGTTTCCAGCACCGCGGGCGGCATGCGGAAATTTTCGCCCTTGGGAAACAGGCTCTCCTTCTCCAGGTAGTAGCAATAGGTGCAGTCCAGGTTGCAGATCGGCCCGATGGGCTTGGCCATGACGTGGAAGTTGGCCGTGGCGGGAGATGTGGAATGCATGGTGGGAGAAGAAAGCAGGTTGCCCACAACCGGACACGAGTGGCGCTAAACGCTGACGCGGTCTTTGTCCACAACCCAGCGGGCACGGCCGCTCAGTCCAAGCCCAGCGCCGTGCGCAGGATGGCCTCGTTGTGCACGATGGGCAGGGAGTAGTGGCCCTCGTCGTCGAGCCAGTGGGTGTGGGCCCGCGGCAGCCGCTGCGCCAGTTCCTGGCTGTAGGTCCAGTCGATGTTGCGGTCGGCCTTGCCGTGCCAGAAGTGCACCGGCAGATCGATCATGGCGGGATCAAAACCCCAGGGCTGCAGGTAGGCCTCGGCATCCGTGGTCACGGCGGCCGCCCCGCGTTTCAGACTGTCCAGCATGGCCGCGCGGACGATGCGAAACACCTCGGGGTCGGCCAGCACTCGGCGGTCGGCCCCGCGCAGCAGCTTCAGCAGCCAGGACAGCGGCGGCCGATCCGGCTCGGCCGCCTCCGCCACCCGCGCCCCGAGCGCCAGCACCGGTCCGAGCAGCACCGGCAGGCGCCGGCGCAGGCGGATGAGCAGTCGGTAGATCCAAAACAGGCGGGCATCGCCCAGCTCCGCCAGCGGCGGCGCACCGCAGACGACGGTGGCGCTGAGCACCCGCTCCGGCAGGGCGGCGCAGGCGGCGAGCACGTAGGGACCGCCGCCCGACCAGCCGAGCAGGTGGAAGCGCTCGGCCCCCACCTGCTCCGCCAGTTCCGCCAGCGTCTCCGGCCAGTCGAGCAGGCGTCGCTCCGGCTGAAAGTCCGACAGGCCAATGCCGGGCCGGTCGGGCGAAACGATGCGCAGGCCGTAGCGGCGGCCGAGGCGGTCCATGAGTTCGCCCTGCCGGCGGCCACTCGGCCAGCCGTGGTGATAAAACAGCACCGTGCCGCCCGGATCACCGCATTCGGCGTAGCCGAGCTGCCGGCCATTGCGCAGGCGGAAACAGTGATCGGTCATGACGGGAGGATCCTGAAACCCACAACGCGGCCCGACGTTTCAGAGGCCCTTTTCCCCCAGCCACTTGTGGCTGTGCGGCGGCACCGCGCAGGTGAGACCGAACTGGGTCGTGGCGACGTGGCTCAGATGGGCGGCCGCCTCATGGACGTCATCGGTCCAGAGCAGCAGTTTCAGGTCATCCGGTCCGATGGTGCCGTTGCGGGCCATGTCATCGACCAACTCCCGCAGCTTGCCCCAGTACTGGCTGCCCATGACCACCACCGGGAAATTGCGCACCTTGCCGGTCTGAATCAGGGTCAGCGCCTCGAACATCTCGTCGAGCGTGCCAAAGCCGCCGGGCATGATGACAAAGCCGTAGCTGTACTTGGTGAGCAGGACCTTGCGCACGAAGAAGTACTTCATCGTCACCCAGCGATCGAGCCACGGGTTCGGCTTCTGCTCAAAGGGCAGCTCGATGTTGCAGCCGACGCTGCGTCCGCCCGCCTCGTGGGCACCGCGGTTGGCCGCCTCCATGATGCCCGGACCGCCACCCGTCATCACCGTGAAACCGGTGCGGATGATGGCCGCGCCCAGTTCGCGCGCCATCTGGTAGTAGGGATGATCCTCGCGAAAACGCGCCGAGCCGAAGACGGTGATGCAGGGGCCGACGAAGTGCAGGGCGCGAAAGCCGCGCAGGAAATCGCGCAGGACAGCGAACAACAGATACAGCTCCTTGAGGCGGCGGTTCGGCCCCTGCAGCAGGGTGCGATCGACCAGCCGACCACAGAAGCGTACCTGTTCCCGACGTTGTTCCTCGGTGACGGCGGCTGCTCGGGGATAGGTCGGGGGTGCCTCCGGCGGCTGAGACTCAAGGTTTGGCATCCTTACCTATACGTCTGCCGGAAGAAATCGCCAAGCAAAAGCCGCGGCCGTCATTGTGACATTCTTGCATTTTAATGACATTCGAGCGACACCCCTCCTGCCATTATTGCTCATTTGGCACAACTCGCCGCACGCCTCAAATTTGGCTGAGCGATTGTCAATCAAGGAATGGCAACGCTCCACGGACTCTGGCATGATCCTCGCGAGAGGCAATCCCAACACTTCATCCCTCATGTCTCCAGAAAAATTCACCCTCAAGCTGCAGGAAGCCTTCAATGCCTGCCAATCCATCGCCACCCGCCACGGTCATCAGGAGCTGCGCCCTGCGCACCTGCTGCAGGCCCTGCTCGAACAGGAGGGCGGCATTGCCCAGCCCCTGCTGGAGAAGGCCGCCGTCAATCCAGGCGCCGTGGCGACCCTGAAAACCCAGCTCGCCCAACTGCTGGGCCGGCAGCCCAAGGTGTCCGGCGCGGCCGGTGGCCTGTACCTGTCGAACGAGCTGCGCGAACTGATGACACGGGCCGAGGATGAGCAGAAGAAGCTCAAGGACGACTACCTGAGTGTCGAGCACGTTCTGCTGGCCCTGGGCAAGGCCAAGACCGAAGTCTCCGACCTGCTGCGCCAGGCCGGCCTGACCCATGACGGCCTGGCCAAGGCGCTCACCGCCGTGCGCGGCAGCCAGCGCGTCACCGACCAGGATCCCGAGGGCAAGTATCAGACGCTGGAAAAATACGGCACCGACCTCACCGCCCGCGCCCGCCAGGGCAAGATCGATCCGGTGATCGGCCGCGACGAGGAAATCCGTCGCGTCATGCAGGTGCTCAGCCGGCGCAGCAAGAACAACCCCGTGCTGATTGGCGAACCGGGTGTTGGCAAGACGGCCATCGCCGAGGGCCTGGCCCGGCGCATTGTCGCCGGCGACGTGCCGGACTCCCTCAAGGGCAAGCGCCTCATCAGCATGGACCTCGGCGGCATGATGGCCGGCGCGAAATTCCGCGGCGAGTTCGAGGAGCGCCTGAAGGCCTTCCTCAAGGAGGTGACCAGCAGCGAGGGCGAGATCATCCTTTTCATC
>CANNUR010000128.1 GCA_947523045.1 uncultured Prosthecobacter sp. | reverse complement strand
CTGCCGACGGCTGCTGCCGTGAACGTCACCGACTGCCCCTCGTCAATCAGGTCATCATTCGGGCTGCGGCTGATGATGACCGAAGAGACCGGGTTGTTGACGGTGAGCAGGGCCGGAGCGCTGACAATGCGGCCGTAGGGGGTGCTGATAACGACATCGTACTCACCCTGGTTGCCCTCATTGATGGCGGTAAGCTGATAGCTGGCACCGATGGCGCCGCTGATGCTGGTGCCCTTGAAGCGCCACTGGTAGCTGAGCGTGCCAAGCGCCTGGGCGGAAACTGTGAAGGTGTGGCTGTCGCCCGGATCGACAATGGCCGCCACGGGCTGGGTGAGGATCTGAATCGGCGCGGAACTCAGGCGCAGGTCGCCGGCCAGCAGGGGTGAGGTCTTGAGCGTCGTTGCCGGCGGGCCCTCCGAGGGTTTCTGCGCGAGCAGGAAGCTGCCCACGCCCTTGCCGGTGTCGCCCGGCACATCCACCGTGACCACCTCGTTGAACTCATTGCGGCGCTGGGTCTGGGTGTCGGGAATCCGCGGAATGACCAGCCCGTAAAAATTGGCCTTGCGCTGGGGTTTCAACTCGGGGTCGTCCTGAAGGCTGAAGCTGCCACTGATCACCCCGGTGGTGCGGATGACCGCGAGATTGACCGCCCCCGGATTGCCGGCGGCGGGAATGCCTGGGACATTGCTGCCGTTGAGGGTGAGCAGCGGCACGTCCGGATCGGTTTCAGCAGCGTCGAGCCCCCCCTGCTCGAAAGACAGGCTGGCATTCAGGTCACTGCCCTGGGGCAGGCCGAGCACCGGCTTGCCGGGGGCAGGTGCGTTGTAGGAAATGCCCAGTGTCTTCAGGGTCAGCGGACCGAAACCCTCGCGGTAGGAGCGCTCCTTCGCAGAGGCCTGTGGATCCTTGCGCCAGTTCAAGCTGCCGGAAACCCGCAGCCACAGCTCGTTGACGCCTGCCGGCGCGAGATTGACGCCGAGGACACTCTGCACCCCGCCCACCGCCCCAGTGCCCTTGTAGAGCGACTGGTAGACCAGGAACTGGAACTGGCTGCCGAGGTAGGAACTGCAGGTAAAACTGGTGCCGTCGCCCATGCGCCCCGCGCTGGTGACGACTCCGCTGTTGGCGAGCGCCGCGCGCAGAAACCCGGTGCCCTGAGGAATGCCATCTTCATCGACATCCTCCTCATCCAGATGCAGGCCGATGTTGAAAATCTGCTGCAGTCCGACCGGATTCCACGACGGATGATAAATGCGGCGGTAGCCGTAGATCTCAGCGGTGTTGAAACCATCGGTGACAATGCCGCTGATATCGCCACTGTCGGTGAAGCCCTGCAGGGCGACGGTTTGAAAAATCAGGGTCAGGTTGGACTGGCCGCGCCGGACGATGACGGCCTGGCCGGTGGCGAAGCTGCTGCCGGGCGTCTGGCGCATGCTGCCGGTAAAGCTGTAGCTGGACTTGCCCTCCGACAGCTTGCCACTGACCTGGCCGCCATCGGTGACGGTCATGTCGAAGCGCCCGCCCTTGCTGCCATTGAGCACTGCGGAAGGTGCAACCTGGCCAATGAAGGAGCCCACTGCCGGCTCAGGCATGGGCAGCACGACCAGCGTGCCGCTCACCGGCAGACTGACACCGGCGGCGTTGCGACCGGTGACGGTCAGCGGATAGAAGCCCGGGCGCGTCGGCCGCCCCTGGATGCGGCCGGTGGCGGGGTCCATGCGCAAACCGGCCGGCAGGCCCTTGATGGTGAACTGGGCCACCGAGATGTTGGCCTCACCGCCGAACGGCAGGGTGTGATCGTAATCGAGGCCGATGTAGGCATTGGCAGGGGTAAAATTCGCCAGCACCGGGCGTTCGGCGAGGTGGACGCGCCAAGCACCCGTGTCGGTCTGCAAACCGCTGCTCGGACTGCTGACACGGCAGGTGAAATTGCCGAGTTCGTCGTTGCTCAGCGCATGAAGCGTAAGCTGGGCTTGCGAGATCCCACTCATCGCCTCGGTTTCGACGAGCAGCAGGTTGCCGTTGCGGAACCACTGATACTGAAGTCCGGGACCGCCGGTCGCCTGCGCCGTCAGCACCACCTTTTTGCCGGCCAGCCCGACCGCCAGACGTGACGACTTGTCGACCACCAACACCTCGGCGGGCTGACTGAGCACGTTCTTGGCGGCGACATTGCTGGCGCGCGCCTGATAAACACCTCCATCGGCCAGACTCGCGGCGGGCAGGCTGAGCTTCGGCGAGGTCTGCTTGGGCACCACCTTGCCCGAGCGCAGCCAAGCGATCACCGGCAGGGGTGACCCAGTGCCGTTGACTTCAAGTTCGAGCGGCTGGCCGACCTCAACGACCTTGGCTTGGGGCTGAGTGGTAAAGACGGGCGGCGCACGCAGGTCAACGCGCACGATGTTGCTGAGCACACTGAGGCCATCGCCGGAGACGCGGACGGCGTAGGCTCCGGTTTTACCGGCATTCACCCCCGGGACAACCAGTGTCGGCTCGGTCTGCCCGTCGAGTTCGTTGCCATCCTTCAGCCACTGGTATCCGAGTGTACCGCTGCCGCTCGCCTTGACGGTCAACTTGGCGGTTCCGCCTTCGGTGACGGTCACAGACACGGGCTGCCGGGTGATGACCGGCGCCTTGTAGTTGCGCACCACGGTGGCGGTGAAGGTCTGGCTGCTGACATTGCCGTCGAGATCGGTCGCCTGAACGGTGATTTGGGAACTGCCCTCCTTGAGGGTCTGCAGCACGAGGTTGGTGCCGCTGATCGCGGTCGACACGACACTGCTGTCGCTGTTGGCGGTGATGCTGTAGCGGAACACAGGCACCTGTGTGGCCTGCTGAATGCGCACCGTCTTTTCCACATCCATGTCCACCGGCGCACTGCCCTCGCTGTTCATCGGCACCGTCTCCAGCGCCTCGCGCCGCAGGAATTGGTACTGGCCGTTGCTGAACTCAAAGAGCTGAACGCGCTTGTCGAGCGACGAATTGTTGCCGCTGCCACTGTTGAAGTTGCGATACACACCGATCGGCAGGGCAGCAATGGCGTCGGCCACGTTCATGCCGCTGCCGGCGACACGCCCGAAGGCGGCAAAACCCTCGTTCTGATTGTCGAGGTTGAGGGAGTTGTCGGCGAGGTTGACGAAGAAGTCGAGCGTGGCGCTGTCAGGCGATCCCGGAAGCTTGGCCCAAGCCACCGTGCCACGCACATTCGAGATGCCCGGCTCATTGCGTGGCGAAAGTCGCGAGGGCTGGCCAAGCACGAAAAAGTCGGGGGCCTGCACCGGCACGTAGCTGCCTGTCTGGATGATGAAACCCGGGACCGAGCGATGGAAGGCAACCCCGTTGTAGGTGCCGTTGTTGACGTAGTGGAGGAAGTTTTGCACCGACTCGGGCGTCAGCTCGGGGTAGAGCAAAACATCGAGATCCCCGAGCGTCGTGCGCAGGCGCACGGCGGCCTGCGAATCGGCGTCGGCAAACTTGTCCTGCAGCGGCAGCACAAGCTGCAGGCCGGGCGCGTAGGTCACATCGGGGATGGGACCAGCGGTGGTTGGAACAGCCCCCTGGGGCAGCACGCGCAGGTTCAGCGTGGCCGTGGCAGTGTGGTCGTTGTTGAATTGCGCCGTCAACGTGCAGGGAAACAGACCGGCGACCGAGGGCGTTCCGCTGATGACACCGGTCGTGGCATTGAATGCAAGCCCGCTGGGCAGGCCGGTGACGTTCCAGGTGGTGCGCGCATCAGGGTTGGAGGTCGCCAGACGATACTGGAAAAACTCCCCTTGCCGGACCGGATGGAAGGGACGGATAATGACATCATCCTCGGTGTACCCGTTTGCTGCGAGTCTCGCCTTGTCCTCCGGGCTGTCAGAGAAAGGATCGTCCGCAAACAGATTTTGCCACGGCGTCACAAAACCGTGGTTGGGGGTCGCCTCCGCCTCGGCCCCCTCCTGAGCGGCGACTCGCCCCACGACAGCACCGCTGCTGTTGCGGGTGTAGATGACCGCCTCCACGCGAAACTCATGGGCGGTGCCCTTCTCAAAATCGCTGAGACTGCCCTCGGTGAACTCCGCCTGGGTCACGTTGACCCGCCGGGTGTCGGCCGGCAGGGTGAGGGCATGCTTCCAATCCGGGGTGCCCTTGACACGGGCAAAAACCTCGAAGTTTGTCTCCGCCTCGGATTGGTCCTGCCACTCCAGGCGAATCTGGCCGGCGTAGCCGGTGTCCGTGGCGGTCAGGTTGCCCGGGCCGGGGAAAGTCGTGCCGAGTTCGATCTCATTGCTCGGAGCCGACAGGCTGACTTCATTGCCGGAGACCGGATCGAGGTATACCGCCCGCACACGCCAGTCGAGGGTCACGGCCGAACCGACGGTGACGTCAAACTGGGTGGCGTTCGCCGCCGTGGTGGCGGCCCCACTGCCAAGTTGTGTCCAGGTACTCTCGTCCAGGTCCTTGTACTCGATGCGGTAGCCGCCTTCGTTGTCGGAATTGTCCGTCCAGCGCAGCCGGATGCGCGTCTGGTCGAGCACCGAGCCCTGCAGGTTCGTCGGCGCCCCCAGGGCCGGAATTGCCAACGAGACCTCGTTGGACAACTCCGAGTCATAGGGGGTCACCCGCACCGGCGTGGCGTTGTGATAATTGTTCTGCGCCTGAATCAGGCGCAGCACCGAACGCACGCGGAAGTTGTAGGTCGTGCCGGGAACAAAATCGACCCGGCTGTTGGCCAGACTGCCACTGTTCAGGTGCGCCAGCTTGCTCGGCGGCAACTGACCCGAGCGCAGCAGCACCTCGGTGCGGTCCAGTTCCAGGTAAAAGGACTTCGTGTAGGTCTCGTCGGCCTGCTTTTTGTAAAAGACCTGATGGTAGGTTTCAGCATTGCTGGTGTCGACCCAGTTGAGCTGCACCCGGCCGTCGCCCTGCCCTGCCGCCGTCAGTCCGGTCGGTGTGGCCAGCGCGCCCGTGGCGCTGGGGTAGGTGATCGTCTGGATTGGCCCGGCGCGCGATTCGATCTTGGCGCCGTTGTACTTGAAGGCGGTGACTTGGAACTGGATGGTCTGCCCCGGCAGCAGGTTGAAGGGCGACGAAGTGCCCCCGCCCAAATACAGGCCCTCCTGATTGGGACCGAAATAGCCGGCGTTGTAAAACGGGCCGGTGTTGCCGCCGCGGAAATCCACCCGGTAGCCTGTCTCATCGATGGCGTTGTCATCCCAAGTCAGCACGTAGGTGTCACCTGTCAGGGTCGTGTTGCCGTTTTTGACCCCGACACTGACTCGGGCTTTGACGTCGGACGGCGCCCCCGGCGGCAGGGCCGTGGCGACCAAGGCCGGCAGCAGGGTCAGACAGGCCAGCCGACGGAAAAAGGGTGGGGAAAGGGAAAGCATGGGGGCGAGGGGCTGCCGGCTCAATAAGGGTTGGACAGCGCCCGGGGGCGGTTTTGTTCGATAAGCCTACCGTTTTTGTCATTACATCGTCAATTCTTTTTCCGCGGGAGCTTGCGGCGCCGACCGGAACCGGGTTTTGCCGTTGCTCCGCGTTTTTCACTGGCCAACCCCGCCCTGCTGCGCGCATGGTCGCCGTCATGCGCTGCCTCGCCCTGCTCCTGCTGCCCTCCCTGGGCCTTGCCCAGACCTCGCCCGACTTCCGCACGACGGAAATCGATGCCGACATCGGCATCGGTTATGGCCTCGCCCTGGCCGATGTCGATGGCGACGGTCGCACCGACATCCTGCTGGCCGACAAGGATGTTTTTGCCTGGTATCAGAACCCGACCTGGCAGAAGCGTGTGCTGGCGCCGAAGCTGACCGACCGCGACCATGTCTGCATCGCCGCACGCGACATCGACGGCGACGGCAAGGCCGAGGTCGCCGACGGGGCGCAGTGGAATCCGGGCGACACCGAGACCAGCGGCGCGGTGTTTTATTTGCAGCCGCCGGCCGACCGCCTGCAGCCCTGGACGCCGGTGCAGCTCAGCCACGAGCCGACCACCCACCGCATGCGCTGGGTGCGCAACCGCGCCGGCCGCTACGATCTGGTGGTCGCGCCACTGCACGGTCGTGGCAACAAGAACGGCGAGGGCGCCGGCGTGCGCCTGCTCGCCTACCACGTGCCGGAGGACGTCACCCAGCACTGGAACACCACATTGATCCACGATGGCATGCACATGACCCACAATTTCGAGGTCGTGCCGGCGCCCGCCCACGAGGCGGAAACGCTGCTGCTCGCGGGCAGAGAGGGGGTTGTCCGGCTCACCCCGGGCGACTCCGGTTGGAAGGCGCAGTGGGTGTCGAACCACCGCGAAGCCGGCCTCGCCGGTGCAGGAGAAGTCCGCTGGGGGGCCTTCGCCGGCGGCCAGCCCTACATTGCCACGGTTGAACCCATGCACGGCCACCAGCTCGTCCTGTACACCCCGCCCGCGGGTGGACCCAAGGACGGGCTCTGGGAACGGCGCGTGCTTGACGACAGCCTGGTCGACGGCCATGCGCTCGCCTGCTACGACTACCTCGGCCTCAACAACCGCCAGATCGCCGTTGGCTGGCGCTCGGCCCAAAAGGTCGGCCCGCGGGTCGGCGTGAAGCTGTTTTACACCACCAAGGAGGACGGCAACGGCTGGCAGCAGCACCTCATCGACGACAACGGCATGGCCTGCGAGGACCTGATGGGCGCCGACCTCGACGGCGATGGCGACACCGACCTGGTCGCCGCCGGTCGCCGCTCGAAAAATGTCAAGATCTACTGGAACCAGCGCCGGCAGCCCTGACCGCCCTCCCCATCCGTGCCCGACTGGCTGATCCAGCACACCCTCTTCACCGGCGAGCCACGCGTGCTGCTGCTGGCGGCCATCGCCGCGCTCTGCATCGGCCTGTCGAAGAGCGGCCTGTCCGGCACCGCCACCCTCAACGTCGTGCTCATGGCCCAGGCCTTCGGCGCCAAGGCCTCGGTCGGCCTCGTCCTGCCCCTGCTCATCGCCGCCGACCTGATGGGCTACTACCTCAACCGCCACGGCGGCAGCTGGCGCCAGGTCCTGCCCATGGCGCCGCCCGCCATCGCCGGGGTCATCGCCGGCTGGCTGCTGCTCGACACCATCGACAACCAGGCCGCACGCACGGTCATCGGCTGGCTGATCATCGGCCTGCTCGGCTTTCACGTGCTGTTGGAGCGGCGCCGCCAGGACCTGCTGGCGCTCACCGAGCACCGCGGCTTCGCCCAAACCCTCGGCTTCGGCGCCGGAATCACCACCATGCTCGCCAACGCCGCCGGCCCGGTGATGACCGTCTACCTGCTGTCGCGCCGCCTGGAAAAAAAGGACCACCTCGGCGTCTTCAGTCGCTTCTTCCTCTTCATCAACCTCTTCAAGGTCCCCTTTTCCGCCAACCTCGGCATCATCCACCCGCAGTCGCTCGCCACCAACCTCGTCCTGCTGCCCGTGGTCGTGCTCGGCATCCTGCTTGGCTGGCAAATCCTCAAGCGCATCCCGCAAAAGGCCTTCGAGCGCACCCTCTTCCTGCTCACCTTCGTCGCCGCCCTCTGGCTGGTGCTGGGGTGAGCAAAGAATCCGCCCCGACAGCTTGACCGCAGGGCCTCGCCTTCTATGCTGGCGGCTCGACTTCCCCCATCCCCCCGATGAACATCCACGAATACCAGGCCAAAGAACTGTTCCAGAAATTCGGCGTCGCCACCCCGCCCGGGCGTGTGGCCGCGACCGCGGAGGAGGCCGGCAAAATCGCGGAAGAACTCGGCGGCGCAGGTCTCGTGGTGAAGGCGCAGATCCACGCCGGCGGCCGCGGCAAGGGCACCTTCAAGAATGGCTTCAAGGGTGGCGTGCACGTCATCGACACCGCCGCCGAGGCCCAGGACATCGCCGGCAAGATGCTCGGTCAAACCCTGGTCACCCATCAAACCGGCCCGGAGGGCAAGCTGGTCAGCAAGGTGCTCATCGCCAAGTCGGTCGACATCGTCAAGGAGTACTACTTTGCCATCCTGTTTGACCGCGGCAGCAGCAGCCACGCCCTCATCGCCAGCACCGAGGGCGGCATGAACATTGAGGAGGTCGCCGAAAAGACCCCGGAGAAGATC
>CANNUR010000127.1 GCA_947523045.1 uncultured Prosthecobacter sp. | reverse complement strand
TCCTGCAGGTCGGTCACATCGAGCGCTTCAATCCCGTGCTGCGCCAGCTGGAGGAGCGCATGAACCAGCCGCGCTTCATCGAGGCGCACCGGCTGTCGCCCTTCCCGAACCGCAGCATGGACATCGGCGTCGTGCTCGACGTCATGATCCACGACATCGAGATCGTGCTGCACCTGGTGAAGTCGCCGCTCATCCAGGTGGATGCCGTCGGCATCCCGGTGCTGACCAAGCGCGAGGACATCGCCAACGCCCGCCTGAAGTTCGCCAACGGCTGCATCGCCAACCTCACCGCCAGCCGCATCAGTCCGGAGAAGATGCGCAAGATCCGCGTCTTCCAGCCCGACAGCTACCTGAGCCTGGATTACCAGGAGCAGAGCGGCTGGATCTACCGGCGCGACGGCATGCAGATCGTCCGCGACGCCGTCGAGGTCGAGAAGGACGAGCCGCTCAAGCTCGAGATCGCCGCCTTCGTCGAGTGCGCCCGCCAGGGCAAGCGACCGGTGGTCAGCGGCCAGGAAGGCGCCGAGGCGGTGCGCATCGCCCTGGAGATCACCGACCAGATCGAGAAGAACGCGGCGCTGGCGGCCGGCTGACCGGCGAGCTCTCACAGCGTCTTCGTCTTCGGTCTGACGGGTCTGGGAATCAGGGCCGCAGATTGAATGTTGCCTGCTGCCGCCGGATGAATTCGCCCAGCAAAGGCACGGCGAAGGCGTATTTGCCGTAGCGGTTTTTGTAAACCAAGCCGTTATCACTCAGCGCGGCCAGCATCTGGTTCACATGACTGCTGCTGAAGGGCTTGATGCCGGATTCCTTCGATTTTGCCACGATCTCGCTCACCGAAAACTCATCATCGCAGTTGGAGAGCATCGCCACGATGGTCAAAAGCTCGCGTTGACGGTCCGTCACGCGGTTCCAGCGTCCAGCGAAGAAATCCGTGTCCAGCTTTCGCACCACCTGAGCCACCGTCACCACCGGATCAAGCACGCCGGAGGCTTTTTGCTGAAGGTAGGAATCGTAAATCTCGCGGCAGAGGAACTGCACAAAGTACGGATAGCCGCCGGAGCTTTTTGTGATCGCCGCGATGGCTGGCTCCGTGATCGTCACGGGGCAGTTCTTTGCCTTCACGGGAATGGTGATCGCCTGCCGGCACTCCTCATCATTGAGGCGGCCCAGCGTCACCACATGGAACATGCGTTCCGCAAAAGTGCGGGCCTCCACCAGCTTTGGGAAAAGGGTGGGCAGCCCCGTCAGCACCAGCAGGATGGGCAGTCCCTTCTTCTGGATGGACTGAAAGACATCCAGAAGAAGCGAGAGCGGATATTGGTTTCGCTCTGCTTGGTCTCCGAGGTTCTGTGCTTCGTCATAAGCCAGCACGATGCCCTTGCATGGGGTCAAGGCCAGACAGCTCCATACCAACTCTAGTACCGCCTTGAGTTTGTCCGCAGACAGCCCAGGCGTGGTGTCATAGACCCGTTTGAGCAGATCGAAATCGAGATGGACTTTGACCTTCTCGGCCTCTGCCTGGAAGCCGAGGCGACGCTGCTCCAACTCTTGCACCACCACACCAGAGACCAGCGGCGACAGATCAGCAAGGATGCGGATCGCGATGTTGTCTTCGCTCACGCTGGCGGTCTCAGACAGGTCTGTGCCCGCCCAAAGCCAGTCTGCCTGCATGGCGATGGGCTTGAAGGTTTCTAGCAAGACGGTCTTGCCGACGCCACGCAGGCCGGTGAGGACCATGTTGGTCATCACGGGACTTTGGGTCAGTAGCTTGGCAAACTCGGCCTTCTCGTCTTCACGACCAGCCAAGTAGGGGGGGGAATGCCCTGCGCCCGGTCGGAATGGGTTCTGAAAGGGATGTGTGCTCATGGATTCAGTCGTATTTAACAATGTTGCTACATTTGGTTCAACGACTAAATGTAGCGGAATGATGAAATTTGGCTAAAAGTCACTCGGGGCGTCTCCATCCATCATTTCCATCGAAAAGCCTGCTCAAGCCTTACACCTGGCCGATTCACACCAGCTCCGTCTGCATATCCAGCGTTTCGGTGCCGCCATGGGAAAGTTGGCCGGCGATGGCCTTCACGGTGGCGGAGGTGGCGAGCGGCGGGCATCAGGCATTTTGCCGTTGCGGTTTCAGGATGAAAGCCCCGGTTGAATGCCAAGGCAAGCATTTGCGTTTCAGAAGCCATTTCTGAAATCCGTGCTACCCCACATGAGGTTTGACCGTCCCGGCAACGACGCTAGTCTGGCACGATGATTTCCATGACCGAGAAGGCCGTCCGCGTGCCTGCTTTTCGATTCATTTCCCCTGCCCACAAGGGGGCAATCCATGGCGGACGCTGATCGTTCTCTCTCCCCGCCCATGCCCGCCCACCTTCACTTCATCGCCGGCGAGGTCAGCGGCGACGCCCATGCCGCCGGGCTGATGCGCGAACTGCGCGCCGCCGATCCCGGCCTGCGCTGCACCGGCCTCGGTGGTCCGCGCCTGCGCGAGGCGGCGGGGCAGGGGATTGAGGACTGGGTCGAGACCGCCGGGGTCGTTGGCCTCTGGGAGGTGCTGAAGATGTACGGCTACTTCAAGCGCCGGCTCGCCGATGAGACCGCGCGCATTCTGGCCGACAGGCCGGATGCCGTGATCCTGGTCGATTACCCGGGCTTCAACCTGCGCCTGGCCGCCGCCCTGCGCCGCGGCGGTTACGCCGGCAAGCTGATCTACTACATCAGCCCGCAGGTCTGGGCCTGGAAGAAGGGGAGAGTCAAGACCATGGCGAAGGTGCTTGATCTGATGATCTGCATCTTCCCCTTCGAGAAGGAGTTTTATGAGCGCAGCGGCCTGCGCACCGAGTTCTGCGGTCACCCGCTGGTCGATCGCACCGCCGCCCTGCGCAGCGGCTGGACGCGCGAGCCGCACTTGATCGGCTGGTTCCCCGGCAGCCGTTTCAACGAGGTGAAACGCCTGTTCCCGGTGATGCTGGAGGCCGCCCGTGCGATCCGTCTGGTCCTGCCGCAGGCGCGCTTCGCGGTCGCCGCCGCCAACGAGGCGATTGCGGGTCGACTGCGCCTCATGGCCGATGCCGCCGGCATGCCTGAGGCGCGGCAGTGGATCGAGACCGGCACGGTCTATGACCTGATGCAGCGCGCCAGCGCGGGCGCGGTCGCCAGCGGCACCGCCACCCTCGAGGCGGCCTGTTTTGGCCTGCCCTACACGCTGGTCTACCGGGTCAGCCCGGCGACCTATCTCGCTGCCAAGACCCTGGTGCGCATCCGCCACATTGGCATCGTCAACGTGCTCGCCGGTCGCGAGGTGGTGCGCGAGCTGGTGCAAGGGGGGCTCAGCGCCGACAGCCTGGCTGCGGAAATGCTGTCGCTGTTGACCGACACCGACCGCCGCGCCCGCCTCGAGGGCGAGCTGGCGGAGGTGGTGGCCGGTCTCGGCGCCGGCGGCGCCTACGCACGCGCCGCGGCGGTGGTGCGCGAGACGCTCGCCTGAGCGCGTCGATTTACAGCGCCGGCACTTCGAGCCAGTGTCGCTCCGCCCAGCTCTGCAGGCCGAGTTCGGCGAGCTGCACGCCCTTGGCGCCCTCGCGCAGGGTCCAGGGGAAGGGTTCGTCCAGGGCGACGTGGCGCAGGAAGAGTTCCCACTGCACCTTGAAGGCGTTGTCGTACTCCGCCGTGTCGGGCACCTCCTGCCAGTGGTTGTAGTGGTTGATCGGGCTGTCGACGTCGGGATTCCACACCGGCTTGGGCGTGCCGGCCAGCGACTGGAACCAGCACTTGCGCAGGCCGACCAGGGCCGAGCCGTGGGTGCCGTCGACCTGCATGGTGAAGAGGTCGTCGCGACGCACGCGCACGCACCAGGAGGAGTTGAACTGGCAGACCACGTTGTCGGCGGTCTCAAAGGTGGCGTAGCAGGCGTCGTCGGTGTCGCAGTCGTAGGCCGCGCCCTTTTCATCGACGCGCTGGGGGATGTGGGTGGCGCCGAGGCAACTGACGTTGCGCACCTCGCCGAACAGGTTGTCGATGACGTAGCGCCAGTGGCAGAGCATGTCGACGATGATGCCGCCGCCGTCGCCCTTGCGGTAATTCCAGGACGGGCGCTGGGCCGGCTGGCCCTCGTGTTCGCCGGTGAAGACCCAGTAGCCGAACTCGCCGCGCACGCTGAGGATGCGGCCGAAGAAGCCCTGGCGCTTGAGCAGGGCCAGCTTGCGCAGGCCGGGCAGCCAGAGCTTGTCCTGAACGACGCCATTTTTCACCCCGGCCTTTTCGCAGATGGCGGCCAGGCGCAGGGCCTCGGTGGTTTCCACGGCGGTGGGTTTTTCGCAGTAGATCGCCTTGCCGGCGGCGGCGGCCATCTCGACGAAGCGGGCGCGGTGCAGGGTGCCGGAGGCGTCAAAAAAGACCGGGTAGGCGGGGTCGGCAAGCACGGCGGCGAGGTCGGTGCTGGTCTTCAGCGGGCCGGTTTTGTCGCAGGCGTGCTTCGTCGCCAGAGCCTGCAGCTTCGAGACGCTGCGACCGGTGAGGATGGGGTCGGGCATGAGCGCGAGGTCGTCGGAGACGCGGATGCCGCCCTGGCGGATGATGGCGAGGATCGAGCGGACGAGGTGCTGGTTGGTGCCCATGCGTCCGGTGACGCCGTTGAGGATGATGCCGATGCGTTGCGTGATCATGAGGGGGGACGGGTTTGACTTGCGCGATCTTGATAAATCATATATGATATATGACAAGCGGTTTTTGCATGCCTCCCATGTCCGTCGCACCGGCCCCCACCAAGCAACGCCAGGTCTATGAAGCCCTGCGCGCCGACATCGTTGGCGGCGCCCTGGCCCCGGGGCAGGTGCTGGTCATCGACGCCCTGGCCCGGCGTTTTGCGGTCAGCATCATTCCGGTGCGCGAGGCCCTGCGCCAGTTGCAGGCCGAGCGCCTCGTCGAGATTCGCCCGCACACCGGCGTGCGCGTGGCGCCGGTCGAGGTCGCCGCCCTCGACGAGATTTTCGCCCTGCTCTGCGCCTTGGAAACGGCCAGCGCCCTCGCCGCGCTGCCGCGCATGACTCCTGAAGATCTGCGCGCGCTGGCGGAGCAGGTCGATGAACTCGAGGCGGCGGTCGAGCGCGGGGATTCGGCGGTCTTTGAGGCGGCCAACCGCGAGTTCCACCTGTTGCCCTGCCGGGTGGCCGGTTTTGACCGTGCGCAGGACATGCTGCAATCGCTCTTCGGCGAGTGGGAGCGCCTGCATCGCATGGCCTTTCGCGACGCCGTGCCGCCCGATCCGCGGCAGGCAAACCGCGAGCATCGTGCCATCCTGCGTGCTTTCCGCCGCGGCGAGGCCGAGGCCTTGGGCGAGGCGGTGCGCCGTCACAATGCGGCGGCGGCCGGGCACTACCGGGCCCTGCTGCGGGATCGCGCCGACTAACCAACGGCGCGGCAGGCACGGGGGCAGCAATTTGGTCTTGTGCCCCGTGCGGCGCGTCGTCAAACTGGCGGCTCGATTTCCCAACGCGCCATGAATCTTCGCCTCCTGCCCACCCTTCTGGTGTTCCTCGCCTGCGCCCTGTCGCCCGCCGGCGCCGCCATCCGCCCATGGAAGAACAAGTCCGGCGCGGTGGTGGAGGCGGAGATGACCGGGGTCGATGTCGCCGCGCGCACGATCACCATCAAGCGGGCCGACGGACAGGTATTCACCATCCCGATCGACCTGCTCAGCGACGAGGACAAGGCCTTTGCCGCGGCGGAATGGAAGCGCATGCAATCGGCTCCGGCCGCCCCGGCTGCGGCTCCGAAGGCGCCGGCCAAGGCGGGGGCTGTTTCCGCGCAGCCGGCGCCGCCGCGGCCGGCGATCGCGGTGACGCCTCTCAAGGGTTTCAAGGTGCCTGCCGCGGCGGATTACCTGCGTGGCGTGCAGAAGACCCGCCCGCGGCTGGTGCACAGCGCCGCCGGCTGGCAGTATCTCAAAACCCAGTCGGCCTCGCATCCGGTGGCCGGCAAGCTGCTGGAAAACCTCAAGGCCGGGGGCGAAAAGATCCTCGAGGCACCGGAGCTGACCCGCATCTTCGGCGAGATGCGCAGCACGGTGACGCCCGGTTCAAAGGCGCTCTTCCGCCTGGCCACCCTGGGCGCCCTGCACCAGGTCGATGGCGACCCGCGCTGGCAGGAGCGCGGCGTGCGCGAGCTGGTGGCCATCACCGATCCCTCGGTCTTCACCAACTGGTATGTCGATGAGGTCGGCGTGCTGGCGGACTTCCTGACCGCCGCCTCGCTCGGCTACGACTTCTTCCGCGCCGGGCTCAATGCCCAGCAGGCGACCGCGGTGCGCACCTACATGGTGGAGAAGGGGATTGGCGCTCTGGTGGCCCACCTCAAGGGCGAGCCGATTCCCGAGTCCGCGCGCGGCCGTGCGCCTGGCACTGCCGCCAGCAAGGCTCCGGCCAAGGCACCTGCCAAGAAGGCCGAGGGATCCGAGGACCCGGATGCCGAGCACATGGCGGGGGCCTCCGCCCTGATTCTCGCGGCGATCTGCCTGGCCGACGAGGATCCCTCCGCCGCCAAGGCTGCCGTCGATGCCGCCGCCAAGATCTTTGGTCGCGGTCTGCAGATGTTCGCCCCGGCCGGCATCTGGCCCGAGGGCATGGAAGCCGGCGAGACGGTGCTCGACTACGCCATCCTCGTTCTGCAGACCCTCAAGGCCAACGGCGGTTCGGATTTCGGCTTCAGCCTGCTTGAGGGCATTCCGCAGGCGGGCCTGGCGCGCGTGCATCTGGTGGGACCGACCAACCAGCTCTTCAACTACGGCGACAGCAACGCCACGGCGCTGAGCCGCCCCTGGGTCTCCACCTGGCTGGCCGGGGTGCATGGCAACATGGGAACCAAGGCGCTCAGCGCTGGTGCCGTGCCCAATGCCGACACCTCGCACCTGAATCTTGCCGGCCACTTCCTCTACTTCAATCCGCACGCCGCCGGCGATGGCACTGCGGACAGCCTCGACTACGGCACGCCGGGCGGCCTGGTCGCCGCCCTGCGCTCGGGCTGGGACAAGGATGCCCTGTATGTGGCGCTCAAGGGCGGCGACAACAGCTTCGTTCACAACCAGCTCGACCTCGGCGCTTTCATCCTTGAGGCTGGCGGCACGCGCTGGGGCATCGAACTCGGCTCCGAGAGCGATCGCGCCCCCAACTTCAAGTCGACCGACCGCAGCAAGCGCTACGCCCTGTATGTCGAGGGCACGCCCGGCCAGAACACGCTGTGGCTGGGCGGCAACCAGGAATTGGATGCCAAGGCACAGGTGCTGTTCAGCCACTCGACGCCCGAACTGGCCATGGCCGCGGTCGATCTCGGCAAGGCCTACAGCAAGCCCGCCAAGGACGCCGTGCGCGGCATCCAGCTCAGCCGCGGGGCCAAGCCACAGGTGCTGATCCAGGATGAGGTGGGCGTCAAAAACACCTCGCCGCTTGTCTGGTCGATGCACACCCGCGCGGAAGTCAGTGTCGACGGCACCAGCGCCGTGCTCACCGACAAGGGCAAGACCCTGCATGCCGTGCTACTCTCCCCCGCCGGCGCCAGTTTTTCGGTGGTCGATGCCCCCGAGCCGGAGAACGAGCAGATGAAAAAACTCACGGGCATCCGCGTGCTCAAGGTCGATCTCGGCCAGGTCAAGGGCGCGCAGACGATCGCTGTCGCCTTCGCCCTCGGCGAAGCCCCCGCCGTCGCCCCGGTCAAGCCCATCGCCGACTGGCTGCCGAAGCGGTAGGGGCGGAGAGCGGAGAGAGTCTTGCCTCTGCTCTTGGCTCCATGCTCTCAGCTTTCACCCCACATACTGGGTGAGGAAACCCTCGTTGCCCTCGGGGTCGCGGTAGCGGCCGAGCAGGATGGGTTCGCCCTCGCGCTGGTTGGGGGCGTCGAGGATTTTGCCGCCGGCCTGGGCAACCCGTGAGGCTGCGTCGAAGACGTCCTCGTACTGCAGGCTCAGGCCGGTGGAATTGACCGAGCCATCGTGCCCGCCGTGCAGGGCCAGAATGGCGTCACCGCATTTGAGTTCCGACCAGAATTCGCTGACGAACACCTCCTCAAAGCCGAGGGCCTGGGTGTAGAAGCGCACGGCGCGGCGC